>NZ_JBFUAZ010000017.1:0-20784 GCF_056406035.1 Polaromonas sp. P1_E1_2
CCACGCGGCGGGCGCGTATCAATTCAAGAGGACCCCATTCGTCCGGCGAGATCTGCGCGGCCCGGCCACTTCCATTGCCGTCGTGGCTGGCGGGCTTGCTTCGGTCCAGAACATAGACACCCGAGCCGGTGCGTACTTCGACCCAGCCTTCGACCTCCATCGCGATCAGCGCTTCGCGCACCGAAGGCCGGCTCACGCCCAACTGCCGTGCCAGGTCGCGCTCGGCGGGGAGACGTGCGCCCACGGCCCATTCGCCGGCCGAGATCAGCGTGCGCAACTGCTCGGCGATCTGGCGGTAAAGGCGTTGCGGTTCGACAGTTTGCAGGGGCATGGGGGAAAAGGATGAAAAGGTGGGGGCTTTAAGGGTTAGCCAGAATTGGACAAGTGGTAAGACCAATTGATAATCCCATGAAACCCCCGGGACAACATCCGGCAAAACCCTGTAGGAGTGAAGATGAGACTTGAAGGAAAAAAAGCGCTGGTGACCGCAGCCGGCCAGGGAATCGGCCATGCCACTGCGCTGGCGCTGGCGGCCGAAGGCGCGCAGGTCTGGGCCACCGACCTGAAGCCCGAGCTGCTGGAAAGCTACAAAGGGGCGGCCAACATCACGGCGCTGCCCCTGGACGTGCTGGACAAGGCGGCGATCCAGAAACTGGTAGGTGGCCTGCCGCCCATGGACATTCTTTTTAACTGCGCCGGTTTTGTCCACGGGGGCACAGCCCTGCAGGCCACCGATGCCGACCTTGAGTTCGCCTTCAACCTCAACGTGCGGGCCCAGTTCTGGATGATCCAGGCCGTGCTGCCCGGCATGCAGGCAAAAAAGGGCGGCAGCATTGTCAACATGGCCAGCGTCTGCAGCAGCATCAAAGGCCTGCCCAACCGGTTTGTGTATGGCACCACCAAGGCGGCCGTGATTGGCCTCACCAAAAGCGTCGCGGCCGACTTTGTGGCAGATGGCGTGCGCTGCAATGCAATTTGCCCTGGTACGGTAGACACGCCTTCGCTGCAGGACCGTATCAATGCCAACGAGGATCCCGTGGCGGCCCGCAAGGCCTTCATCGCACGCCAGCCGCTCGGGCGCCTGGCCCAGGCACATGAAATTGCGCCGCTGGTGGTCTTTCTGGCCAGCGACGAGGCTGCTTTCGTGACCGGCCAGGCCTACAACGTGGACGGCGGCATCACCATATGAACCAGCTGGACCTGAAAGGGCGCCATGCGGTCATCACCGGTGGTGYGGTCGGCCTGGGTTTTGCCGTGGCTCAGCGCATGCTGGCGTCGGGCGGCACGGTGACGCTGTGGGACATCAACCCCGAGGCACTGGCCGCGGCCAGGGGCGCGCTGGGCGCCGGGGTGCATACCGTGGCCGTCGATGTGGCCAGCCATGCCAGCGTGGTGGACGCGGTCCAGCAAACCGTTGCGCATAACCCGGCCATCGATGCGCTTGTCAACTCGGCCGGCATCACCGGCCCCAACGTCAAGCTGTGGGACTACCCGCCCGAGCAATGGATGCAGGTGCAGCAGGTCAACCTCAACGGCCTGTTCTTCTGCTGCCGTGAACTCGTGCCGCACATGCGTGCGCGCAACTATGGCCGCATCGTCAATATTGCCTCGGTGGCCGGCAAGGAGGGCAACCCGAATGCCAGCGCCTACAGCGCGAGCAAGGCCGCGGTGATCGCCCTGACAAAATCCCTCGGCAAGGAACTCGCCGATACCGGTGTACGCGTCAATTGCATCACACCGGCCGCGGTGAAAACGCCGATTTTTGAGCAGATGACGCCCGAGTTCATACAGTTCATGCTTTCTAAAATCCCCATGGGCCGCTTCGGAACGCCTGATGAGGTAGCCGCCATGGTTGGCTGGCTGTGCACTGAAGATTGCTCGTTCTCAACCGGCGCCGTTTTCGATCTGTCGGGCGGACGTTCTACATACTGAATCATTAACCAGAAGGAAAAACCATGAAACTCGTTCGCTATGGCAACCCCGGCAAGGAAAAGCCCGGCCTTATTGATGCCAATGGCAAGCTGCGCGACCTGAGCGCTGTCATCAAGGACATCGGCCCGGATCAGCTTGGCGATGCGGCGATTGCCAAACTGCGCAAGCTCAAGGCCGACAAGCTGCCGCTGGTCAAAGGCTCGCCGCGCTACGGCAGCCCGGTCAATGGCGTGCCCAAGTTCATCGCCATCGGCCTGAACTACGCCGACCATGCGGCCGAATCGGGCTTGCCGATTCCCGCCGAGCCGGTGGTTTTCATGAAGGCCACCAGCTGCATCCAGGGCCCGAACGATCCCATCATGCTGCCCAAGGGCTCGGTCAAGACCGACTGGGAAGTCGAGCTTGGCGTGATCATCGGCAAGACCGCGCGTTACGTGTCGCAAAAGGAGGCGCTCGACTACGTGGCCGGCTACTGCACCATCAACGACGTGAGCGAGCGCGAGTTCCAGATTGAGCGCGGCGGCACCTGGGACAAGGGCAAAGGTTGCGACACCTTCGGCCCGCTCGGCCCCTGGCTGGTCACGCGTGACGAAGTGCCCAACCCGCAAAAACTGGGCCTGTGGCTGGAGGTGAACGGCAAGCGCGTTCAAAAAGGCAACACCAAGACCATGATCTTCAGCGTCGCCAAGATCGTCAGCTACGTCAGCCAGTTCATGACGCTGGAGCCCGGCGACGTCATCACCACAGGCACACCGCCCGGCGTGGGCCTGGGCATGAAGCCGCCTGTGTACCTGAAGAAGGGCGACAAAATCTCCCTGGGCATCGAAGGCCTGGGTGAGCAGCACCAGGTGGTGGTGGCGTATAAAAAGTAACCCCCGTTCAGGCTCACTTCGTGTAGCCTGCTCCCCCCTTCCAGGGGGCGGTGCCTGGGGCCGGCGAAGCCGGACCCGCGGCCCCCACTGGTGAAATACCTTCATTGGGTTACGTCACTGAAGGGCTAGGTAGTTACCCTCCCTGGCGTTAGAACTGGGTCCCTATAAGCAGGGGCTAAACAACCCCTGCTTGCTGATGGTCATCAAAGTGTTGCAAAATAGAACGACCGTTCGTTTTATTTTGTAGCACCTCATGGCCATCACAGAACTTCCCGCTAAAGCCTCCCGCGCCCCGGCAACGGGCAGCGCCGTGGCCAAAAGCCAGCAAAAAGGCCAGCAGACCAAGGCCGCCATTGTGGACGCCGCCCTGGGCCTGGCCACACAGATCGGGCTGGAAGGCCTGAGCATAGGCGCGCTGGCTGAGGTCATGCGCATGAGCAAGTCGGGCGTGTTCGCCCATTTTGGCTCGCGCGAAGAGCTGCAGATCTCCGTCATCCGTGAATACCACGTGCGCTTTGAAGAAGAGGTTTTCTTCCCTGCCCTGCAGCAGCCGCGCGGCTTGCCTCGTCTGGCGGCGCTGTTTCATAACTGGATGAAACGCACCTCGCTTGAAATCGATTCGGGCTGCCTGTACATCAGCGGCGCCGTTGAATTTGACGACAGGCCCGGCCCGGTGCGCGACGCGCTGGCGGGCTCGGTTCGCACCTGGCTGGCGGCCATGTACCGCGCCGTGGTGCAGGCCAAAGAGGCCGGTCACCTGCATGCTGACGCTGATGAGCACCAGATGGCGTTTGAAATCCACGGCCTGATCCTGGCGCTGCACTACGAAGCCCGCTTCCTCAAGACACCGGGCTCCATGGACCGCGCCAATACCGGCTTTGCCAACATCCTGGCGCGCTATGGCAGCGACGCCTCCCTTTCCACCTTGCCGAAGAAAGCTTCCGGCAAGGCATCCCCTTCCAAACCAGTTTAAGCAAAAGGAATCCACCATGCCCCAGTACAGCCCGCCCCTGCGCGACATGCAATTCGTCATGCACGAAGTGCTCAAGGTCACCGATGAATTCAAGGCCATTCCCAAGCATGCAGACGTTGACGTGGACACCATCAACGCGGTACTCGAAGAAGCCGGCAAGTTCGCCGCCGAGGTGACCTTTCCGCTGAATATCAGCGGCGACGAAGAGGGCTGCAAGCTCGACAAGACCACGCACGAAGTCACGCCGCCCAAGGGCTTCAAGGAAGCCTACGCGCAGTACGTCGAAGGCGGCTGGGCCGCGCTCAGCTGCGACCCGGAATACGGCGGGCAGGGCCTGCCGTTTGTGCTGAACCAGTGCCTCTACGAAATGCTCAACTCGGCCAACCAGGCCTGGACCATGTACCCGGGCCTGTCGCACGGCGCCTATGAAGCCCTGCATGCGCACGGCACCGACGAGCAGAAAAAACTCTACCTGCCCAAGCTCACCAGCGGCGAATGGACGGGCACCATGTGCCTGACCGAGCCGCATTGCGGCACCGACCTGGGCCTGTTGCGCACCAAGGCCGAGCCGCAGCCTGACGGCACCTACCGCCTGACCGGCAACAAGATCTTCATCAGTGCCGGTGAACACGACATGGCCGCCAACATCGTGCACCTGGTGCTGGCCCGCCTGCCTGACGCGCCCCAAGGCAGCAAGGGCATCAGCCTCTTCGCCRTGCCCAAGTTCAACATCAATAAGGACGGCGCCCTCGGTTCGCGCAACGGCATCTACTGCGGCGGCCTGGAGCACAAGATGGGCATCCACGGCAACGCCACCGCGCAGATGGTGCTCGAAGACGCTGTCGGCACCATGGTGGGCGCGCCCAACAAGGGCCTGGCCGCCATGTTCGTGATGATGAATGCCGCCCGCCTGGGCGTGGGCAACCAGTCACTGGGCCTGACCGAAGTGGCCTTTCAAAATGCGCTGGCCTACGCCAAAGACCGCATCCAGATGCGTTCGCTCTCCGGCGTCAAGGCCAAAGACAAACCGGCTGACCCCATCATCGTGCACCCCGATGTGCGCAAGATGCTGCTGACAGCCAAGGCCTATGCCGAGGGCGGCCGCGCGCTGGCGATTTACTGCACGCTGCTGCTCGACAAGGAACTGCACCACCCCGACGAAAAAGTGCGCAAGGATTCCGGCGAAATCGTCGCCCTGCTCACGCCCATCGTCAAAGCCTTCCTGACCGACAACGGCCACATCTCCACCAACGCCTGCATGCAGGTCTTCGGCGGCCACGGTTTCATTAAAGAGTGGGGCATGGAACAGTTTGTGCGCGACAACCGCATCAACATGATTTACGAAGGCACCAACACCATCCAGTCGCTGGACCTGCTGGGCCGCAAGGTACTGGGCAACAACGGCGCCACGCTGAAGAAATTCGGCAAGGTCATCGGCGCGCTGATCGCCGAGGAAGGCGTCAACGAGAAGATGGCCGAGTTCATCAACCCGCTGGCTTATCTGGCCGACCAGATGACCAAGTTCACCACCGAGCTGGGCTTCAAGGGCTTCCAGAACCCCGACGAAGTGGGCGCTGCCGCCGTCGATTACCTGCGCGTGGCCGGCCACTTGGTGTTTGGCTACTTCTGGGCATTGATGGCGCAAACCGCGCTGCGTGAAATCGCCGCGGGCAACACCGACAAGTTCTATGTAGCCAAACTGCAGACCGCACGTTTTTACTTCGCCAAGCTGTTCCCCGAAACCGCAACGCTGATGCGCACCGCACGCTCGGGCAGCAAGGCGCTGATGGAAACCGACGAAGCGCTGGCCTGAGTCTTTTGAACAAATCAACGGGAGACACCATGAAACGCAAACTGCTGATGATCGTTTTGGGCTTGATGGCTATCCCGGCGCTGGCCCAGAACACGCCGGTCGGCCTCTGGCGCGGCTTTGATGAAAAAACCGGCGATCCCAAAGTCGAAATCCGCATTGCTGAAGCCGGCGGTGTGCTGAACGGCAAAGTCGAAAAGCGCCTGTCCCCCGGCGCGAAATCCGACGACGTTTGCACCGAATGCTCCGACGACCGCAAGGACAAGCCGCGCTTGGGCCTTGAGATCATTCGGGGTGCCAAGAAGTCACCCGATGGCGACGTCTGGGAAGGCGGCAAGATTCTTGACCCGGACAACGGCAAAAGCTACTCCCTCAAGATGACCCCGATTGAGGGTGRCAAGAAGATGGAAGTCCGCGGCTCCATCGGGCCTTTTGGCCKCACCCAAACCTGGGTGCGTGTGCAATGAACATGCTGAAAGTTCGGGCAAGCCATGGGTGAAGCAATTTCCCGTTTGCGGTCACTGCCTTTCGGTGCCGGTGGCAGCACTCCGCCGGCCGCGCGCCGCTGGTGGGGGCACCACCTGCTGAAAAAGCCGTTTTTCGGCCGCTTCATGAAACCCTGGCGCTGGCCCGCGGACGTGCCGCAAGAAGGCTGGGAGCGGGTACAGATTGCAAGCCGCAGCACGAGCTGGCTGGAGGCCATCGTCGCGCGCACGCCGCTACCGGCGCGTGGCGTGGTGGTGTGTGCCCATCCCATGGGTTTCGCTTGCAAGGGCTTCTGGTTGCGCCACGGCCATGCCCAGGCGTTGCTGGACGCAGGCTTTCATGTGGTGGCTTTCGACTTCAACGGTTTCGGTGAAAGCCCGTCGACCAACTTCGATTACCCCGGTGACGTGATATCGGTGGGCTGCTGGGCGCGTGGCGCTTTTGCCGGGCTGCCGGTGCATGCGCTAACGGCATCTTTCGGCGCGATCAATACGCTGAGCGCCATTGATGAAGCGGATTTTCCCTATGACAAGGTGGTGGCCGAAGCCTGCTCGCCCACCTTGCCCGATTTCTGGAAAGCCTACCCTGTTGCCCATGCGGTGCTCAACATAAGCCGGCGCATCAATCCGCAGGGCGAGCTGCGCCTGCGGCCCGTACACCACCTTGCCAACATGCGCGACGTGGACGTGCTGCTGATCCACAGCCGGGGCGATCGCTGGACGCCGGTGCATTTCGGCGATGCCTTGCAGAAGGCTGCTTCACGGCCTGAACGCATCCAGCGCCTGATCCTCGAACGCGCCGACCACACCCACGGCATGCGCGACGAGCCGCAGCGCTATTGGGGCGCGGTGCTCGAATTTTTCAACCAGTCATCTCCCACAAGGTCTTAACCATGTCACGATTCCAAGTCAAAAAAGTCGCCGTGCTCGGCGCCGGCGTTATGGGTGCGCAGATCGCCGCCCACCTGGTCAACGTCAAGGTGCCGGTGGTGCTGTTCGACCTCGCCGCCAAGGAAGGTCCGAAGAACGGCATCGTCATCAAGGCAGTCGAAGGCCTCAAGAAGCTCAAACCCGCCCCGTTGGGCGTGCCAGAAGACGCGGCGTTGATCCAGCAGGCCAACTACGAAGAGAACATGGAGCTGCTCAGGGAGTGCGACCTCATCATCGAGGCGATTGCCGAGCGCATGGACTGGAAGACCGACCTGTACCACAAGATCGCGCCCTTCATTGCCGAAGGTGCCATCGTGGCCAGCAACACCTCGGGCCTGTCAATCACCAAGCTCAGCGAGGCGCTGCCTGAATCCATCAAGCCGCGCTTTTGCGGCATTCATTTCTTCAACCCGCCGCGCTACATGACGCTGGTGGAGCTGATCAACACGCCGACCACCGAACCCAAGGTGCTGGACGACCTGGAGGCCTTTGTCACCAGCGCGCTGGGCAAGGGCGTGATCCGTGCGCACGATACGCCCAACTTCATCGCCAACCGCGTGGGTATCGCCAGCATGCTGGCCACCATCAAGGAGGCCGAAACTTTCGGTCTGACCTATGACGTGGTCGATGACCTCACCGGCAAGAAGCTGGGCCGCGCCAGCTCAGGCACCTTCCGCACCGCCGACGTGGTGGGCCTGGACACCATGGCCCACGTCATCAAGACGCTGCAAGACAACCTTGGCCCCGGCAAGGTAGAAGACCCGTTTTCCGATGTCTACGGCACGCCACCCGTGCTGGCCAAGCTGCTTGAATCGAAAAGCCTGGGCCAGAAGACCGGCGCCGGTTTCTACAAAAAACAGGGCCGCGACATCCTGCGCCTGGACCCCGAGAGCATGGAATACGTGCCCGCCGGCGCCAAGGCCAATGAAGTCGTGGGCCGAATGCTGAAAAAGCCCGCGGGCGAGCGCCTCAAGCTTTTGCGCGAGGCCGAGGGCGCGGAAGCGCGCTTCCTCTGGGCCATCCTGCGCGACCAGTTCCATTACGCGGCCGTGCACCTGGAAAGCATTGCCGAAACCGCACGCGACATCGACTTCGCCATGCGCTGGGGTTTTGGTTCCAAGCAAGGCCCCTTCGAGTTGTGGCAGCAAGCCGGCTGGAAGCAGGTCGCTACCTGGATCCAGGAAGACATTGACGCCGGCAAGGCGCTGTCCAAAGCGCCGCTGCCTGACTGGGTGTTCAAGGGTCCGGTGGCCGACGCCGGTGGCGTGCATACGGCCGAAGGTTCGTGGAGCGCTTCAGCCAAAAAATTCATCCCGCGCCGCCAGCTGCCGGTCTATGAGCGCCAGTTCTTCCCCGAAGACGTGCTCGGCGCCAAGGCGCCCGCGTTCGAGACGGCAGGCACCACGCTGCATGAAGACGACGCGATCCGCCTCTGGACGCTGGACGGTGTGAATGGCGACGTGCTGATCGCCAGCATCAAGACCAAGATGCATGCCATCAGCCCCGACGTGGCTGAAGGTTTGGCGATGGGTGTGGACCTGGCCGAGAAAAGCTACAAGGGCATGGTCATCTGGTCCAACGACGAGATGTTCTCCGCAGGCGCCGACCTGCAGGCCATGCTGCCCGCCTTCATGATGGGCGGCGCCAAGGCGATTGAAGGGGCAGAGGCCGAACTGCAGAACGTGATGCTCAAGCTGCGTTACGCGGCCGTGCCTGTGGTGTCGGCCATTCGCGGCCTGGCGCTGGGTGGCGGCTGCGAAATGGCGGTGTATTCAGCCAAGCGCGTGGCTGCGATGGAAAGCTACATCGGCCTGGTCGAAGTCGGCGTGGGTCTGGTGCCCGGCGCCGGCGGCCTGACCTACATCGCGCGCCGCGCCGCGGAAAACGCCAGCACTTCGACCAACAAGGACATCCTGCCCTTCCTGACCGAAGGCTTTACCGCCGCGGCCATGGCCAAGGTCGGCACCAGCGCGATCGAAAGCCGCAAGATCGGTTATCTGCTCGACAGTGACGTGATCGTGCCGAACAAGGACGAGCTGCTGTTCGTCGCGCTGAACGAAGCGCGCGCACTGTTCAATTCGGGCTACCGCGCGCCGCACAAGCGCCAGTTCCCGGTGGTGGGCCGCAGCGGCCTGGCCACCATCAAGGGCCAGCTGGTCAACATGCGCGACGGCGGCTTTATCAGCGCGCACGACTTCCACATCGCCAGCCTGATCGCGAACGTGGTTTGCGGCGGTGACGTGGATGCAGGCACGCTGGTGACTGAAGAGTATTTGATGACCTTGGAGCGCAAGGCCTTCTGCTCGTTGCTGGAGCACCCCAAAACCCAGGAGCGAATCATGGGAATGATGAGCACCGGCAAACCTGTTCGTAACTGATGACCGACCAATCCGCCATGAGCGATCAACAACCCAACCGTCTGGCGCGGCAGCTGCAGCGGCTTGAGGAAGTACCGGCSTTTGCSCGSGGCTGGTTYCGCAGCGTGGTGCTGCGYCGCGCTGTGCCWTTTACCGGMACCGCCGGCCTGGACTTTATTGAGATGGGCACTGGCCGGGTCGAGATCGGCATCAAAAACGAGAAGAAGGTGCAGAACCACATAGGCGGCGTGCATGCCTCGGCCATGAACTTGCTGGCCGAAACCGCCACCGGCATGGTGGTGGGCATGAATGTGCGCGACGACTGCATTCCGCTGGCCAAGGAGCTGAAGATGGCGTTCAAGAAGCGCGCCACTGGCGCTCTGCGCGCCGTGGCCACGTTGAGCGACGAGCAGCGCGCGGCCATGCAGGCGAGCGACAAGGGTGAAGTCACCGTGCCGGTCATCGTGACCGATGAAGCCGGTATCAACCCGGTCGAATGCGAATTTGTCTGGGCCTGGATTCCCTCCGGCCCACGGAAAAGTTAACTGAGAAATTGAAGGAAACCATCATGGCCAAACAAGTCCAGGAAGCCTACATCGTCGCCGCCACCCGCACGCCCATCGGGCGCTCGGGCCGCGGCTATTTCCGCAACATGCGGCCCGACGACCTGCTGGTCAAGGCGCTGCAGGCGGCGCTGGCGCAAGTGCCTTCGCTGGATCCGAAGGCGATTGAAGACATCATCTGCGGCTGCGCTATCCCGGAAGGCCCGCAAGGCCTGAACGTGGCACGCATTGGCGCGGTGCTGGCGGGCCTGCCCACCAGCGTGGGCGGCATCACCGTCAACCGTTTTTGCGCCTCCGGCCTGTCGGCCATCCAGATGGCGGCCGACCGCATCCGCGTGGGCGAAGCCGACGTGATGATCGCCGCCGGCACCGAGAGTATGAGCATGGTGCCCATGTCGGGCAACTCGCCCTCGCTCTCGCCCAGTATGTTCATGAACGACGAGAACGTCGGCATCGCCTATGGCATGGGCCTGACGGCCGAGAAGGTCGCCCAGCAATGGAAAGTCTCGCGCGAAGCGCAGGACCAGTTCGCACTCGAGTCGCACCTCAAGGCCATCAAGGCGCAGCAGGCTGGCGAATTCGCCAACGAGATCACGCCCGTCGAAGTGACCGACCGCACCGCCAACCTGGAAACCGGTGAAGTCGTCGCCAAGACCCGCACGGTGAGCCTGGACGAAGGCCCGCGCCCCGACACCTCGCTCGAAGGCCTGGCCAAACTCAAGACGGTGTTTGCCGCGCGCGGCTCGGTCACCGCCGGCAACAGTTCGCAAACGTCGGACGGCGCGGGTGCGCTGGTGCTGGCCAGCGAAAAGGCGGTCAAGGACTTCGGCCTGAAGCCGCTGGCCCGCTTTGTGAGCTACGCCGCCAAGGGTGTGCCGCCCGAGATCATGGGCATAGGCCCCATCGAAGCCATTCCTGCCGCCTTGCGCTACGCCGGCCTCAAGCAGGAAGACATCGACTGGTTCGAACTGAATGAAGCTTTTGCTGCGCAGTCGCTGGCCGTCATCAACACGCTCAAGCTCGATGCCAGCAAGGTCAACCGCATGGGCGGCGCGATCGCGCTGGGCCATCCCCTGGGCGCGACCGGTGCGATCCGCGCCGCGACGGTGATCCATGCGTTGCATCGCCACCAGCTCAAGTACGGCATGGTCACGATGTGCGTGGGGATGGGTCAGGGCGCTGCGGGTATTTTCGAGCGCGTGTAAGGCCGTCGGCGGCGGCCCCACTGTCGCGCTTGCGGCAGCGGTTATGGCAGCTGCGGGGCAGACTGGGCTTTTCCTGACTGGAGACAGAAGATGGAGCGAATCACGGTTCTGACCCAGGACTCCTGGGCGCTGGCAGCGACGGTGTTTGCAGCGGATCTCGCGGGAGGCGAGGCCCGCGGCGGTGTACTGCTGGCCGGTGCAATGGCCACGCCCCAGCAACATTACGAGCCCTTCGCCCGCTGGCTGGCCACGCAAGGCTTTACCGTGCTAACACTCGATTACCGCGGCACTTTTGCCTCCGGCGGTGAGCGCGTGGCGTCCACCGATGCCACCTTCGACACCTGGGGACAGCAGGACGTGAGCGCCGCTGCCCGGTTCCTGCGGCAACGTGTGCCGGACCTTCCGCTTTACTACCTGGGGCACAGCCTGGGCGGGCAATTGTTTGCCAGCTCCGAAACTACGCACTTCTTTCAGCGTGCCGTGCTGGTTGCCAGTGGCAGCGGTTACTGGCCGCGCCTGCGCAAAGCGGTGCCGCGTTGGGGCCTGTTTGCCGCCACGCAGATCTGGGCGCCCTTGCTGGTACCGTTGTTCGGTTATTTCCCGGGCCGGAAACTGCGCAAGGTTGGCAACATTCCCGCAGGTGTGATGCGGCAATGGACGCGCTGGTGCCGCCATCCGGACTACCTGGCGCGTGAAGCCCATCAGCGTGAACGTTTTGAACGCGTGCAGACGCCCATCACCTACTTCAACTCAAGCGATGACGAGGTCTTTTCACAGTGGTCGTCAGACCGGTTTGTGGCCTTGTTCGGTGCGCGACGTGAACCGGTGCAATGCATGACCCTTGACCCGGGAAATCTGGGTGTCAGGCATATAGGCCACTTCGGCTACTTTCGCGACAAGCTGCGTGCCAGCTTCTGGCCCCAACTGGTGCAACACCTTCACGCGTGATGCGCGTGCCCGAGTTCAGTTCATCCATTTCCAGGAGCATGTGATGCAGATGCAGATCCTCAGTTCAGGCACGGCGCAACTGTCCACTCGCGTTTATGCGCCTTCTTCGCCTGCGCGTGCCAGCGTGGTCATCGGTGGCGCCATGGGGGTGCGGCAAGACTATTACGCACCGTTTGCGCAGTGGCTTTCTTCCCAGGGCTTTTGCGTCACCACTTTTGACTACCGGGGTTCGGGCGAGTCCTTGCCCAACACCGCCAGCGGCAGCCTGCGTGGTTTCAAGGCCGACCTGCTCGACTGGGCCGCCGACTATGAGGCTGTGGTGGATGCCGCCAAGGCAGCCTTGCCGGATGCACCGCTTTACCTGCTGGGTCACAGCCTAGGCGCGCAGCTGCCGGGTTTCCTGAAGAATCAGGACAAGATCGATGGCCTCGTCAGCATCGCGGCAGGAAGCGGGTACTGGCGCGACAACGCACCGCAGCTCAGGCGCCTGATTTTGTACTTCTGGTATGTGCTGGTGCCATTGGCCACGCGCCTTTGTGGTTATTTCCCCGGGCGCAGGTTAAAGAAAGTTGGCGACCTGCCAGCCGGCGTGATGCTGCAGTGGCGCAAGTGGTGCCTGGATCCGCACTACAGCGTGGGGGCCGAGGGAGAAAGCGCGCGGCTGAGTTATGGGCGGGTCAGTTTTCCGGTGACCGCGCTGTCCATGACAGATGACGAGCTGATGACCTGGCGCGGCACGCAAAACCTCATCAACCTGTACAGCAATGCACCGCGCAGCTTTGAACGCATCGCGCCGGCAGATCTCAAGGTCAGGCGCATCGGGCATTTTGGCTTCTTCCGGGAACAGTTCAACCAGACCTTGTGGCCCCGTGCCCAGCAGATCATCGACGGCATGACCGGTGCCGCCAAAGCCCCGGTTTGAACCGGAAAGCTCCATCACACCTGCCGACATGACAAGCACGCATTCTTTTGACGACGCGCTCAGGCTGGAAGCCGCCGGCAGCGACAGGCCCCACACCTGGCTGGGTCACAGCAGCCCCGCATACTGGAACATGGTGGGGCCGTTCGGCGGAACCACAGCGGCCACAGCCTTGCGTGCCATCCTGTTGCACCCGGCCCTGCTGGGCGAGCCGGTGGCGCTGACTGTGAACTACGCAGCGGCCATGGCAGAAGGCCCGTTCACCGTCACGGCCAGGCCGGCTCGCACCAACCGTTCCACCCAGCATTGGCTGGTGGAGTTGTCGCAGGACGGCGATGCCGGAGGCGCTGTGATGACCGCCACAGCCGTTACGGCTGCGCGCCGCGAGACCTGGAGTGCCAACGACACACCCATGCCCGCGGTCACGCTGGCCGACGCTTCAGGCAGGCTGCGGTTTTCGACCTCCGCATGGACGAATCGCTACGACATGCGGCCGGTGCGCGGCGCCATACCGCAGGTTTGGGACGGCAGCGGCGATGAAAGCCTCACGCAGCTGTGGGTGCGCGACGACCCGCCGCGGCCGCTCGATTTCCCGGCGCTGGCGGCCATGTCAGACGTGTTCTATCCGCGGGTCTGGCTGCGCCGTGCCACGCGTGTACCCGCCGGTACGGTGTCGATCACCACGTACTTCCACGCCGACGGCCGGCAATTGGCTGAATGCGGTGAAGGCTATTTGCTGGGGCAAGCCAGGGCCCAGGCCTTTCGCAATGGTTTCTTTGACCAGACCGCGCAGCTGTGGAGCGAAGCGGGCGTACTGCTGGCTACCAGTACGCAGGTTGTTTATTACAAAGAATAGGCCCGCGGGGGCAGCATGCATGGCTGGCCCCTACACTTGCGTCTTAACGGAAAACACATGAACACTCCCACCCCTATTTCCACCGGCAGCATTCCCGAAATCCTGAGCCACGTCGACGCGGGCGTGATGACCATCACGCTCAACCGTGTGGACAAAAAAAATTCCATCACCTCCGCCATGTATGGCGCCATGGCCGACGCACTGGAGTCGGCCCACCACGATGCAGCCGTGCGTGTGGTGGTGATCCAGGGGCATGAAACGATTTTTTCCGCCGGTAACGATATCGGCGATTTCCTGAACAAGCCGCCTTCAACGCCCGATTCGCCGGTCTTCCGTTTCCTGCGCGGCATCAGCAGCTTTCCCAAACCGCTGATAGCCGCTGTGTGCGGACCCGCAGTCGGCATAGGCACCACGCTGCTGCTGCATTGCGACCTGGTCTATGCGGGCGACAACGCCGCATTTTCCATGCCTTTCGTCAACCTGGGCCTGTGTCCTGAAGCTGCGTCGAGCTTTCTGGTGCCGCAGCTCATGGGTTACCCGCGCGCCGCCGAGGCACTGCTGCTAGGCGAACCCTTCATGGCCGAGACCGCACTGGAAATCGGGCTGATCAACCGCATCGTGCCGCCCGCCGAAGCCAATGCGCTGGCCCAGCGGCAGGCGCAAAAGCTGGTCGCCAAACCGCTCAGCGCGCTGATGGAAACCAAGCGCCTCATGAAAAAAGGCAACGCCACCGTGGTGGCCGAGCGGATGGCCGAAGAGGGTGCGAGCTTTGGCCGCATGCTGGGCGAACCCGCTGCGCGCGAAGCCTTCACCGCCTTTATGGAAAAGCGCCGGCCAGACTTCAGCGCAGTCTGAAGTCTGCGTCCGAAGGACGGGGCCGCGTAGCGGGCCGGCAGCTTTCGCTAAAAGCGCCGCCCGGTTTTTTCCGGGACCGGAAGAAGAGCACTCAGCTCCGGCTTACGCCGCGCTTCACCGCTTGTGTGCCGCGGGTTTGCGGCCCTTGGGTCGCAGAGCAGGCTGCCGGGCGGACTCCGCCGTCAGGCGCAGACAGTCCATCAATTGCTCACTGCTGGGTGTCAGCCGCCGTCCCCGCACGGTGATGAGTCCGACAGGCGGGAGTTCAATCGGAACCTCGATAGGCAGGACATCCAGCAGGCCTTCCCGCTGGAAGTGCAAGCCGACCGAGCGCGCCAGGAAGCCGGCCGCGTCACGCTGTTGCGCAAAGGTGCTAAGCGCCAGGAAAGACGATGTTTCGATGATGTCGGTGGGCGGATTCAGACCATGGCGAAAGAAGGTCTGTTCGATCTTCACGCGCAGCGATGCCCAGGGCGGGGGCAGCACGCAGGGTATGCCGGCCAGATCGCTCCAGCCTGGATTTTTCTTGCGCGCGAGTGCGTGGCCACGCTTGACCACCACCACCATGGGCTCGTCGAACAGGGCCTCCGTCACCAGATCGGGGGCGGCATAACCGGGCTCCAGGCGGCCGACGAACAGGTCCAGTTCGCCCATGCGAAGCCGGGGTAAAAGCCGCGTCAGGTCGCCTTCTTCCACCAGCACCGTCGCAAGGGTCGAGCGCTGCTTGAGCAGTTTGACGGCGCCGGCCAGCAGCACCGGCATCGCCGCCACCATCGAACCCACGCGGGTGCGTCCCGCCGCGCCGCTGGCCACGGCGGAGATTTCATCGCGCGTGCGCTCGTACTCGGCCAGCACCGAACGGGCAAACCGGACGATGGCCTCGCCGCTGGAGGTCGGTTCGGTGCCGCGGGTGGAGCGGTCAAAGAGGGCCAGCCCAAGCATGCTTTCGACTTCGGCCAGCATTTTCGACACGGCGGGCTGGCTGACCGACAGGAACTCGGCGGTTCGGCCCAGGTGGCGGAACTGGTCCAGCGCCACTACCAGTTGCAGGTGGCGCAGCTTGATGTTGGAACGCAGGACACGGTCAATCTGGGTCATGAATCATGTTAACCCAAAGGCTATGAAGCAATTCCATTATTCGATTGGATTGTTATGAAGAACATGGCAAGAATCGGGGCAACAAGAAATGCAGTCACGCAGCCGCCACGGTTGCCACCAATGCAGCAGCAACACATTCACCCAGAGGCAGACAAACCCCATGAAGACTTCCCCCCAGGTTTCCCCTTTTTCGTTTAACGCCAGGCGCCGCAGCCTGCTGATCGGCAGCGCCGTGGCCGGTGCTGCAGCGTTGGTAAAACCTTTGTGCGCCTTGGCCCAGGGCTACCCCGAGCGGCCCATTACCTTTATCTGCCCGTGGCCTGCCGGCGGCACTGCCGACCAGTCCATGCGCGCCCTGTGCCAGGTCGCCTCGCGCGTGCTGGGCCAGGCCATTGCGGTGGAAAACAAGGTGGGCGCTTCCGGCATGATCGGCACCAAGGCCATGGCCTCCGCCAGACCCGACGGCTACACCATCGGCCAGATCCCTATTTCCGTCACACGTTTTTCGCAGCTGGGCACGCTGCAGCTGGACCCGCTCAAGGACCTGACCTATCTGGCCCGAACCTCGGGCCAGACTTTCGGTATTGCTGCCCCCGCTGAATCGCGCTTCAAGTCGCTGCAGGAACTGGTGGCTTTTGCCAAGGCCAATCCCGGCAAGGTGACCTATGCCCATGCGGGCGTCGGCGGCGCCACGCATGTGGGCATGGAAGAGTTCGCGCTTGCCGCCGGCATCCAGTTCAATCATGTTCCCTACAAGGGCGGCGCCGAGGCATTACAGGCCGTGCTCGGCGGGCATGTGGACCTGCTGGCTGATTCCAGCTCCTGGGCGCCGCATGTCGAGGCGGGCAAGCTCAGGCTGCTGGCCACCTGGGGCGAGCGCCGCGCCTCGCGGTTCAAGGATGCGCCCACGCTCAAGGAGCTGGGCTACAACGTCGTGGTGGATGCACCCAACGGCATCGGTGCACCCAAGGGCCTGGACCCGGCCATTGCGATGAAGCTGCGCGAGGCCTTCCGTGTGGCCGTGGCCAGCCCCGAATTCAAGCAGGTGGCCGACAGGATCGATGCGCCGGTGCTTTACCTGGACGGGCCTGACTACGAGAAGTACGTCGCTGGCATGTACCAGAAAGAAACAGCCCTGATCGACAAGCTCAAGCTCAGGGAGCTGATGAAGAGCTAGAACCTTGGCCCGAACGCTGAACTGAACCATGACCGTTACCGCCCCTTTCATCACTTCCCTTGCCGTCAGCCCCTTGATCCGCCTGCATGCCAACGACAACGTGCTGGTCGCCAAAACCGTGCTGTCGCTGGGCCAGGAGTTGCCCGAAATCAGCGCACGCGCGCGCGCGCAGGTGCCCGCCGGGCACAAGATCGCGGCCCGCCGCATTGCGGAGGGCGAGCGCATCCTGAAGTACGACACGGTGATCGGCGTGGCTGCGCGCGACATCGAGGCGGGTGACTACGTGCATTCGCACAACATGGCACTGGTGGACTTTGAACGCGACCCGGCTTTCGGCCGGGACGTTCGGCCGGTGGACTATGTGCCGCAAGCCGAGCGCGCCACTTTCATGGGCTTTGTGCGCCCGGACGGCCGCGTGGGCACCCGCAATTTCATTGGCATCCTGTCTTCGGTCAACTGTTCCGCTACTGTCATCAAAAATATTGCCGCCCACTTCACCCCCGAACGGCTGGCAGCTTTTCCCCATGTGGACGGCGTGGCCGCCTTTGCGCAAACCAGCGGTTGCGGCATGTCTTCCCCCAGCGAGCATTTTGATGTGCTGCGCCGCACTCTGGCCGGCTACGCGCGCCATCCCAATCTGGCCGGTGTGTTGATCGTCGGCCTGGGCTGCGAGCGCAACCAGGTCTCGTCGCTGGTGGAGTCGCAAGGCCTGGAGACCAGCAAGCTCATGCGCACGATGGTGATGCAGGAGATCGGCGGCACCCGTGCCACGATAGAGGCTGGTATCGCCGCTATTTATGAAATGCTGCCAGAAGCGGATGCCGCCCGGCGTCAGGCAGTTCCCGCCAGTCATTTGAAGATCGGGCTTGAGTGCGGCGGCTCGGACGGCTTTTCGGGTATCACGGCCAACCCGGCCCTCGGCGCGGCCATGGATGTGCTGGTACGCCACGGCGGTACCGCCATCCTGTCCGAGACGCCTGAAATTCACGGCGTCGAATACATGCTGACCCGCCGCGCCGTCACGCCCGAAGTGGGGCAGAAGCTGCTGGACCGGCTGGCCTGGTGGGAAAAGTACACGGCGGGCCAGAACGCGCAGTTCAACGGCGTGGTCGGGCATGGCAACCAGGCGGGAGGACTTGCCAACATTTTCGAGAAGTCGCTGGGTTCGGCCATGAAAGGCGGTACCACGCCGCTGCAGGCCGTCTACGAATATGCCGAACCGATCACCCAGAACGGCTTTGTCTTCATGGACTCCCCCGGCTATGACCCGGTGGCATCCACCGGCCAGATCGCCAGCGGCGCCAACCTGATCTGCTTCACCACCGGCCGCGGCTCGATGTTCGGCTCCAAGCCCGCGCCCACCATCAAGCTGGCCAGCAACACGCCGATGTTCAAGCGCCTTGAAGAAGACATGGACATCAATTGCGGCGCCATCCTCGACGGCGAACTTGACGTTGCGCAGATGGGGCAACGGATTTTCGAACAGATCCTGCGCCACGCTTCGGGCGAGCCCACCAAAAGCGAGGCGCTGGGCCTGGGCGACCACGAATTCGTGCCCTGGCATCTGGGCATCGTGAGCTAGGGCCTGCCAACTTAACAGGCCGGGGTATGCAACACTGCGCCTTCTCGACCTTCAACTCTTTCAAGGATGAGTTCATGACTCCAGGCAATCCGTTCAAGGCAGCGCTTGCTCGCGGCCAGCAGCAAATCGGTTTGTGGCTTTCCATGGCTGACCCCTACCTTGCAGAAGTCAGCGCCACGGCCGGATTCGATTGGCTGCTGATCGACGGCGAACATGCGCCCAATGATCTGCGCAGCACGCTGGCCGCGCTCCAGGCTGTTGCGCCCTACCGCTCGCAGCCCGTGGTGCGTGCGGTGGCCGGTGATGTGCCGCTGATCAAGCAATTGCTCGATATCGGCGCGCAGAACCTGCTGATCCCCATGATCGACACCGCCGAGCAGGCACAGGCCATCGTCAACGCCACACGGTATCCACCCTTGGGCATCCGCGGCGTCGGCAGTGCTGTGGGGCGCGCTTCGCGTTGGAGCGCACGCACCGACTACCTCGACAAGGCCGACAGCGAGGTCTGCCTGATGGTGCAGGCGGAAACCGTCGCCGCTCTGGACAACCTGCAGGAAATTTGCGCCGTGGACGGAGTCGATGGCGTGTTCATCGGCCCAGCCGACCTGGCCGCTTCCATGGGCTTTCGCGGCAAGCCGGGCCACCCCGAAGTGCAGGCGGCGATCGAGCGGGCCATGAAAACCATCATCGCTTCGGGCAAGGCGGCCGGTACGCTGACTTCGGATCCGGCGCTCGCCAGGCGCTACCTGGCGCTGGGCTGCACCTTTGTGGCGACCGGCGTTGACGTCCTGGTCTATGCCAACGCCGTCAGGCGCCTGGCTTCGGACCTTGTTCCATCTGGTGGCGCACAGGCAGCAGCACCTGGCGCTGCCTACTGACGCCAATCTGCTGGAACAGGTGATCCGGAAAATCCGCAGTTTCTTTAAGTAAAAACGGAGTTCTGCCGGTGTGAATCAAGCGCAATAAGCTATCAAAAAGATAGCGATTGCGCCGACCTGCGCCAAGATTCCTTGATGCTCAAGATGTTCTAAATGTCAAAGCGGATGCCCTGCGCCAGCGGCAAGCTGCTGCCGTAGTTGACGGTGTTGGTCGCGCGGCGCATATAGGCCTTCCACGAATCCGATCCCGACTCGCGCCCGCCGCCGGTTTCTTTCTCGCCACCAAAGGCGCCGCCTATCTCCGCACCGCTGGTGCCGATGTTGACGTTCGCAATGCCGCAGTCGGAGCCACGCGCCGAAGTGAACTGTTCGGCCTCGCGCAGGTCCTGCGTGAAGACAGCCGACGACAAGCCGTGCACCACGGCATTGTTCAATGCAATGGCTTCGTCAAAATTGTCGTAAGGCACCACGTACAGAATCGGCGCGAAGGTTTCGTGCAGCATGGGGCCGGCCTGCTCCTTCAACTCCACGATGGCGGGGCGCACATAGTGGGCTGAGYCATCGCCCGGCTGGCGTTCACCGAAATGCACCGTGGCGCCCAGCTTCTTCGCTTCGCCCAGGGCCGACTGCATGGCGTCAAACGCGCGGCCGTCGATCAACGGGCCGACCAGCGTGCCGTCTTTCAGCGGGTTGCCAATGGGCAGGCGTTCAAACACAGCGACCAGGCGTTTGATCAGCTCCGGGTAAATCGAGCGGTGCACGATCAGGCGGCGCAGGCTGGTGCAGCGCTGGCCTGCGGTGCCCGCCGCCGCAAAAGCCGCGCCGCGCACTACAAGCTCGAGATTGGCCGAAGGGCAGACGATGGCGGCGTTGTTGCCGCCCAGCTCCAGTAGTGAGCGCTTGAAGAGGCCGGCGCAGGCAATCGCCACGTTCTTGCCCATGGCGGTAGAGCCGGTGGCGCTCACCAGTTTCACATGCAGGTGCTTGACCAGTGCCTCGCCGGTGGCGCGCTCGCCGATCAGCAGTTCGCTCAGGCCTTCGGTGGCCAGGCCCATGTCCTTCGCTGTTTGCAGCAGCAGGCCGTTGAGTGCGATGGCCGACAGCGGCGTTTTCTCGGAAGGCTTCCAGGCCAGCGTGTTGCCGCACACCAGCGCCAGCGCCGCGTTCCAGGCAAACACCGCCATCGGGAAGTTAAAGGCCGAGATGATGCCGACCACGCCCACAGGGTGCCAGGTTTCCAGCAGCTTGTGGTCGGGGCGTTCGCTGGCAATCGTCAGGCCGTAGAGCTGGCGTGACAGGCCGACCGCGAACTCGCAGATGTCGATGACTTCCTGCACCTCGCCC
>NZ_JBFUAZ010000018.1:0-20739 GCF_056406035.1 Polaromonas sp. P1_E1_2
AGTCGAAGGTGCGTTCGAGGTTGCGGCCCGGCATGGCAGCGAAGTCATGGTCGAGCGCTTTGTACGCGGCAATGAACACCGCCTGCTGGTGGTCGGCGGCCGTGTGGTCGCCGCCGCGCGCGGCGAAGCCGCCTGGGTCACCGGCGACGGCACCTCCACCGTCTCACAGTTGGTAGACGCACAGCTCAACACCGACCCGCGCCGCGGCGTCGGTGAAGACTTCCCGCTGGGCCGCATCAACACCGCCAGCGACGGCGCCATCATTCTTGATCTGCAGCGCCAGGGCCTGAGCCCCGAAGCCATACCGGCCGTTGGCCGCGAGGTGCTGATCCAGCGCAACGGCAATGTGGCCATCGACTGCACCGACCAGGTTCATCCTGACGTTGATCACATCGTGTCGCTGGCCGCCCGCGTGGTGGGCCTGGACATCGCCGGGGTCGATGTGGTGGCGCAAGACATCTCGCGCCCGTTGCACGAGCAAGGCGGCGCCATCGTTGAGGTGAACGCCGGCCCAGGCCTCCTCATGCACCTCAAACCGGCCGAAGGCGCGCCGCGCCCGGTGGGCCGTGCCATCTGCGACCACCTTTTCCCCGCCACCGACTCCGACAGCCCTGACGGCCGCATTCCCATCGTCGGCATTGCCGGCTCCAGCGACAACCAGCGCGTGGCGCGTCTGGTGGCCTGGCTGCTGCACCTGTCGGGTCGGCACACCGGCCTGGCCTGCCAGGGTGGGTTGTTCCTGGACCAGCGCTGTGTGGACGCATCCAACTGCGCCAACTGGGAAGCCGGCCAGCGCCTGCTGATCAACCGCGCCGTGCAGGCAGCGGTGTTTGAAAACGGCGCCGACACCATCCTGCGCACCGGCCTGCCCTATGACAAATGCCAGGTGGGTGTCGTCACGGACCTGGGCGGCGCCGAAGGCCTGGCCGAATTCGACATCACCGAAGCCGACCAGATGTACAAGGTGATGCGCTCGCAGGTCGATGTGGTGCTGCCCGGCGGCGCCGCCGTGCTCAATGCCGCAGATCACCGCATCGCCGAAATGCAGGAGCTTTGCGACGGCGAAGTCATTTTCTACAGCACCGACCCCAAGACCCCGGCCATTGCGGCGCATTGCGCCAAAGGCGGCCGCGCGCTCTACCTGCGCCAGGACCAGGTCGTGCTGGCCACCGGCGCCAGCGAGGCTTTTTTGCCGGGCCTCGGCAAGCTTGCCGCCTGGCGCGAACGCCGCGGGCTGTCCGAGGGTGGACTGCTGGCCGCCGTGGGCGCCGCCTGGGCGCTGGGCATCCCCCTCAATTTGATAGGCGCCGGCATGGAAGCCTTTGAAACCACCCCTAAAACCGCCGGGAGTGCCGAGTAATGGAAGTGTCCCGTATCCGGGCCCTGCGCGGGCCCAACCTCTGGAGCCGCCACACAGCGCTCGAAGCCATCGTTGCCTGCACTGCGGTGGAGTGCAATATCACGGGTCTGCCAGGCTTTGAGCCGCGCGTGCGCTCGCTGTTCCCCGAGATGGGCGCCTTCCGGCAGACCGGCCACGCAGGCCCCGTCTCACTGGCCCATGTGCTTGAAGCCGCCGCGCTGGCGCTGCAGACGGCTGCCGGTTGCCCCCTCACCTTCAGCCATACCGCCTCTACTGTTGAAGCCGGCACCTACCAGGTCGTGGTCGAGTACAGCGAAGAAACCGTCGGCCGGCTGGCGTTTGAGCTGGCGCAAGCATTGATTCACGCCGCCCTGCGCGACACCGCGTTTGACCTGGACGCCGCGATTGCCCAACTGCGCGCGCTCGACGAAGACGAACGCCTCGGTCCCAGCACCGGCGCGATTGTCGACGCCGCCGTGGCACGCGGCATTCCCTACCGGCGCCTCACCAAAGGCAGCATGGTGCAATTCGGCTGGGGCTCCAAACAGCGGCGCATCCAGGCCGCGGAAATCGACGCCACCAGCGCCGTGGCCGAATCCATCGCGCAAGACAAGGACCTCACCAAAAAACTGCTGCGCGCGGCCGGCGTGCCCGTGCCGCTGGGCCGCCCGGTCACCGATACGGACGATGCCTGGGCCGCGGCCCTGGAAGTGGGTTTGCCGGTAGTCGTGAAACCGCTGGACGGCAACCAGGGCAAGGGCGTCACCGTCAACATCACCACGCGTGAACACCTCGACACCGCCTGGAAGGCAGCCGCCGAATACGGCGAAGTCATGGTCGAAAAATTCCTTCCCGGCAGCGACTTCCGGCTACTGGTGGTGGGCAACAAATTGGTGGCCGCCTCGCGCCGTGAGCCGCCGCAGGTCGTGGGCGACAGCCTGCACACCGTGCGTGAGCTGGTCGACATCGTCAACCAGGACCCCAAACGCGGCGAAGGCCATTCCACCTCGCTCACCAAGATCCGCTTCGACGACATCGCCGTGGCCCGCCTGGAAGCCCAGGAGCTCACGCCCGAATCCATTCCCGCCAAGGGCCGGCGCGTCATCCTGCGCAACAACGCCAACCTCAGCACCGGCGGCACCGCCACCGATGTGACCGATGACGTACACCCCGCAGTAGCCGCCCGCGCCGTGGCGGCCGCACAAATGGTCGGCCTGCACATCTGCGGCGTCGACGTGGTGTGCGAAAGCATGCTGCGCCCGCTCGAATCGCAAAACGGCGGCGTCGTGGAAGTCAATGCCGCGCCGGGCCTGCGCATGCACCTGTCGCCCTCCTACGGCAAGGGCCGCGCCGTGGGCGTCGCCATGATCGACGAACTTTTTTCCCCCGGTGACAACGGCCGCGTGCCGGTGATTGCCGTCACCGGCACCAACGGCAAGACCACCACCACACGCCTGATTGCCCACCTGCTGGCCGCCGACGGTCTGCGCACCGGCATGACGAATACCGACGGCGTCTACATCAACGGCCGGCAAACCGACAGCGGCGACTGCAGCGGCCCCAAGAGTGCGCGCAACGTGTTGATGCACCCTGACGTCGACGCGGCCGTGTTCGAAATCGCCCGTGGCGGCGTGCTGCGCGAAGGCCTGGGTTTTGACCGCTGCGAAGTCGCCGTTGTCACCAACATCGGCAGCGGCGACCACCTGGGCCTGAACTACATCACCACGGTGGAAGACCTGGCCGTGCTCAAGCGCGTGATCGTGCAGAACGTCTCGACCACCGGCTACGCGGTGCTCAATGCCGCCGACCCCATCGTCGCCGACATGGCGGCCACCTGCCCCGGCAAGGTGATCTTTTTCGCCGCCGACCGGCACCACCCGCTGATGGCCACGCACCGCGCACAAGGCAAGCGCACCGTGTACGTCGACGGCGCCACGCTGGTAGCCGCTGAAGGCGCCTGGGTCGAACGCATCGCGCTGCAAGGCGTTCCCGTCACACGGGGCGGCACCATCAGTTTCCAGGTCGAGAACGTCATGGCCGCCGTCGCGGCCGCCTGGGGCGCCGGCATCAACTGGGACACCATCAAGCGTGGGCTTTCCAGCTTTGTGAACGACGCGCACAACGCGCCCGGCCGTTTCAACGTGATGGACTACAAAGGCGCCACGGTGATCGCCGACTACGGCCACAACCCCGACGCCATGCGCGCCCTGGTGGCCGCGGTCGACGCCATGCCGGCCACGCCAAGGCAGCGTCGCAGTGTCGTGATCAGCGGCGCAGGCGATCGCCGCGACAGCGACATCCGCGACCAGACCATCATCCTGGGCGGCGCGTTTGACGACGTCATCCTCTACCAGGACGCCGCCCAGCGCGGCCGCGCTGACGGTGAAGTCATGGGCCTGCTGCGCCAGGGCCTGGAAGGCGCCCACAAGGCGCAACGTACCAAGAAAATCGACGAGATCCGTGGTGAGTTCCTGGCCATCGACACCGCGCTCGCGCGCCTGTCACCTGGTGACCTCTGCCTGATCCTGGTCGACCAGGTGCAGGAGGCGCTGGACCACCTGGCCGCGCGCGTGAAAGAAGCCAAAGAGACAGTTGCGCACTAGCGTGTCAGGGTTGCCGGGCAAAACGGAGAGCGGCGCGGATGAGCTGCACCGCTTTTCGCAGCCCGGCAAGCCAGCAGTGAATACGCAGGACCCTGAATTTCAATCAAAAAGAGGCTACAACCCAATCAGGACGAGCGCAAGCAGCTCCTGAATTAATAGCAAAGCCAGGCACCCTGCCCGCGTTAAACTTGCCCCATGACCTGGAACGCGACCCTCGCTCTCGACTACACCCACCAGGCCGGCAAGACCCTTGCCCACTTTCGCCATAGCGGACCCCTGCGCATCCTGCAAAGTCTTTACCCCGAAGGCGACGCGATTTGCCATAACGTCATCGTGCACCCACCCGGCGGCCTGGTCGGCGGCGACACGCTGGACCTGGCCTTCAGCGCAGCACCCGGCACACACGGCCTCATCACCACGCCCGGTGCCACCCGCTTTTACCGATCCGCCGGCGAGCCCGCCCTGCAGCGCACCCGCCTCGACCTGCAGGCCGGCGCCCGCATGGAATGGCTGCCGCTAGAAGCCATTTGCTACAACGGCTGCCTTGCCGAAAACCGCCTGACCATGACATTGGCGCCCGGCGCAGAGCTGATCGGCTGGGACGTCACTGCCCTGGGCCTGCCCGCCGCCAGCCTGCCGTTCGAGAGCGGCAGCTTTCGCCAGCACATCGAAGTGCCCGGTGTCTGGCTCGAGCGCGCACGCATGGATGCCGCAGACACCTTGCTGATGAACAGCCCGCTCGGCATGGCCGGCAACCGCTGCCTCGCCTCACTCTTTTTTGTGGCCGGCAGCAAGCTCGAGCGCCATCGCCGCCAGCTGGCGCTGGACTGCGCACGTGACGTGATGCAGGCCCACCCGCTTGCCGCGTACGCCGGCGCGACCAGCCCCGACGGGCAGGTCGTCGTCATCCGTGTGCTGTCACCGGTGGTTGAACCTGCCATGGCCTTGCTCAAGCAGGTCTGGCAGGCCTGGCGCACACAGCTCTGGCAGCTGGCGCCGTCCACGCCGCGCATCTGGTCGATGTAGTGCTGTAACTGCCCCTGCAGGCTGTACAAGAAACCATCTTCAGAAAATTCGTTACGCCTGCCCCTCAGCTCAACGGGTTTTGTAGTCTTTAGTTAGCCGTTACCCGCGCGAACCCCGGCCCATCAAAAGCCGCTGAAAGACCTGTCCTACAGGCGAATGGGCTTAGGGCACGGCTTACCCGGACCTTTTCCTTTCATGGCCGTTTCAGGTAGCGGCCCAGACTCCATTTATCGATATCCATCGAGTTTCGAACAAGGAGTTTGACCATGACCTCATCCCTGAATTTCCGCCTTGCGCGCACTGCGGCCTGTTTCGGCGCAGCCGCCCTGCTCTCCCTGGGCGCTGCTGCCCAGATTGCTTCCGGCACCACCGGGATCGACGCCACGGGTGACGCCAGGAGCGAAATGGCCGCGTGTAACAACGGCAAGACCCAACAAGACCGGGCAACCTGTATCACTGAAGTGAAGAACGCCAATGCCGCCAAACGTGCCGGCAAGGTCGACAACGCCAATGGACAGTTTGCCGCCAATGCATTGAAGCGCTGTGATGTCTTCAAGGGTGAAGACCAGGTCGCCTGCCAGGCCCGTATCGTGGGCTATGGCAAGGCCGAAGGCAGCGTCGCCGGCGGCGGTGTGGTGCGCGAAGTTGAAACCGTTGTGGTGCCCTCAGGCGCCACCAACGTGCGCGTGCAGCCGCAGACCTCGACAGACATTGTGGTGATCCCGGCGCCCGTCGCCTCACCGCCGCAATAACCAGTTGCCACTCGCTCCGCCGGGGTTTGATGAATTCACCGGATGGAGCAGAAGCAAAGGTGGGCCGCTTGCGGCCCACTTCTTTTTGTGTGCGTTGTATGGGCAGGTTTTCCATATCACCGGTTTCTCCAGGCAACTCATATTTCATGCGCCGCCCACGCAGGTAATCCCCCCGTAAAGTCCACCCGGTCAACGGATTTCGCGCGCATGATGAGGGAGACTATCGCGCGTCCACTGCGGGACGCCGTCTCCATGTTCTCCCGGCCATCACCCGCCACATCATCCGCCACGAAAGCATCCATGCAAAAATCCCAGAACACCTCGCCCGAGAAGCCACAACTGGCGCGAGCGCTCGAAAAAAACGATGCCGTGCAGGACACGGTGGAAAGATCGGCACAAGAACTGCTGCTGATCAACAAGGTCCTCGAAAAAGAAATTCCACCCGCGGTCAAAACGGGCGACGTTGCGATGGCGCTGGTAAAAACCGCGGAACTGGAAGACAAAATCCAGAGTTCCGCGGAAGAGCTGGCACACGTCAACGACCTGCTGGAGCGGGAGATTGCGGAGCGTGCCGAACTGGAGAAAAAACTGCTGGCAGCCACAGCCGCTATCGCAGAAAAAGACACACCCAACGCCACCGGCAGTTGAAGAAAACAGTGCCGACACCTTTGTTGCCGGTCTTGAGTCGTGTCAAAGTGGACCGCTTGCAGCCCACTTTTTTTTAGCCTTCCTGCTTATCGGTTTGTGCGGATTTCAGCACCCCTTCCGCCTTGAACATGGCCTTGATGCCGCGCACCGCCTGGCGGATGCGGGCTTCGTTCTCGATCAAGGCAAAGCGCACATGGTCGTCACCGTGGTCGCCAAAGCCGATGCCCGGTGACACACACACCTTGGCCTTCTCCAGCAGCTGTTTGGCAAATTCCAGCGACCCCAGCTTGCGGTAAGCCTCGGGAATGCGCGCCCAGATATACATCGACGCCTTGGGGCAGTCCACCGGCCAGCCCGCTTCGGTCAGGCCCTTGTAGAGCACGTCGCGCCGCGCCTGGTATTGCGCGGCAATGTCCTTCACGCATTGTTGGTCGCCTTCCAGCGCGGCAATCGCGGCCACCTGCAGCGGGGTGAAGGTGCCGTAGTCGTGATAGCTCTTGATGCGCGCCAGCGCGGCCACCAGGTCGGGGTTGCCCACCATGAAGCCGACACGCCAGCCTGCCATGTTGTAGCTTTTGGAGAGCGTAAAAAATTCCACCGCGATGTCTTTGGCGCCCGGCACCTGCATGATGGAAGGCGCCTTCCAGCCGTCGAACACGATGTCAGCATAGGCCAGGTCGTGCACCACAAAAATGTCGTGCTTGCGCGCCAGTGCAATCACCTTCTCGAAAAACTCCAGCTCCACGCATTGCGCGGTGGGGTTGGACGGAAACCCCAGCACYATCATCTTGGGCTTKGGGTAGCTGCCGCGAATGGCTTTTTCCAGCTCGGCAAAAAAATCCGTGTCGGGTGTCAGCGGCACCGAGCGAATGTCGGCCCCCGCGATCACCGCGCCGTAGATATGGATGGGATAGCTCGGGTCCGGGACCAGCACGGTGTCGCCGCGGTCCAGCGTGGCCAGCATCAGGTGGGCGAGGCCTTCCTTGGAGCCGATGGTGACGATGGCCTCGGTGTCGGGGTCAATCGCCACCTGGTAACGGCTCTGGTACCAACGCGCAATCGCGCGCCGCAGCCGCGGAATGCCCTTGCTGGCCGAATAGCCGTGCGTGTCGGGCCGCTGCGCGACCTCGGTGAGCTTGGCCACGATGTGCGCGGGCGTGGCCCCATCGGGGTTGCCCATGCTCATGTCGATGATGTCCTCGCCGCGCCGGCGCGCCGCGATTCTCAGCTCGGCCGTGATGTTGAAGACGTAGGGGGGAAGCCGGTCAATGCGCGCAAAGCGGCGCTTGCCTGAAGAAGAGGCGGACATAAGAAACTTTCACGTAAGCGCCCGGAACCGTCCGAGCGACGTGGCTGGCAATGGGGCCAGCCGACGCCATGGTAACCGACAGGCAGGCCGCTTACAACCGGCGCCACCGCCATGGTCTACCATGCGGGGCTTGGCCGCCGGCACGGAGCCGGAAGGCATAAAAACAAAGGGAACCATGGACTCCGCAATGACCACCACCGAAACCTACTTGATCGCCATGGCGCTCATCTTCGCGGTGCCCTACCTGATCTGGCGGGTTCTCGGAACCGACTACTACGCGCCGCTGGTGGTGGTGCAGATGATCGCCGGCATTTTGCTGGGCCCGGGCATCCTGGGCAAGGTCTACCCTGACTACTACGCCTTTGTCTTCAGCGCGCCGGTGGTGCAGTCGCTCAACGGCATTGCCTGGTGGGCCGTCATGGTGTTTGTCTGGATCGCCGGCATCGAGCTGGACCTCAAAAAGACCTGGGAACACCGGCGCGAAAGCGGCATCACCGCCGGCCTGGCGCTAAGCACACCGCTGGTGTTGGGTTGCGTCGTGGCCGCAGGCATGCTGATGTACCCGGGGTGGCTGGGCGCGCAAGGCATGCCCTGGCAGTTTGTGGTGGGCGTCGGCATGGCCTGCGCCGTCACGGCGCTGCCCGTGCTGATCCTGCTGATGGACAAGCTCGCCATCCTGCGTCAGCCCGTGGGCCAGCGCCTGATCCGTTACGCCAGCCTCGACGACATCGCGATCTGGGGCGTGCTGGCACTGATCCTGATGGACTGGAAACGGGTGGGCACCCAGGTCGGTTTTCTCGTGGCGTTCGGCGTTGTGAGCTATGCCTTTCGCAAGCTCATGGTGTGGCTGCCCGAGCGTGACCGCTGGTACGTCGGGTTGATCTGGTTGATCGTCTGCGCCTTCGGTGCGGAATGGGCCGGGCTGGACTACATGATCGGGGCTTTCCTGGCCGGCGCCGTCATCGACGGTGAGTGGTTCAACCAGGAACACATGGACCTGCTGCGCCATCACGTGCTGCTGGTGATGATGCCGGTGTTCTTCCTCAGTGCGGGGCTGCGCACCAATTGGTCCGTCGGCGGAGAGRCTGTTTTTATCGCCGCGGCGGTGCTGTTGGTGGCTTCAGTCGGCGGCAAGTTGATGGGCACTTACATCGCAGGCAAAGTGCTGAAATGGGCGCCCGGCGAAGGCTCCATCATCGGCTGGCTGCTGCAGACCAAAGGGCTGATCATGATCATCTTTGTCAACATCCTGCTGAGCAAGAAAATCATCTCCAATGAGACCTTCACCGCCCTGCTGCTGATGGCCATTGCCAGCACCATGCTGACGGTGCCGATGACGGCACCCCGGCTTCAGCGCATGAAGGAGATCATCTCTCGCTCGAAGTAACAGGCGCAATCGGAGTAATCGGCCTTCTGGCGGCCTTCCAGCGGGCCAGCAGGAACTCCAGCGCCAAAACCAGCAGGAATCCGCAGGCATAGGCGAGCACGTCCATCCAGTCAGCCACCGAACCCAGCAGAATCTTCAGCACCCGGTTCTGCACGTGCCAGCCATTGACGCTGGCCACATACTGGGCCAGCTCCACGAGGCACCCCACCGCAAACGCCACCAGCGCCAGGCCGCGGGTGTTGGCCTTGACCACGGTCTTGAGCAAAAGGTACACCCACACCACTGCCAGCACGTCGCCGACAAAACCCCGTAGCCAGAGGTGGTGCGACCACACGGTTGCGATCAGCACTTCAATGATGAAAATGAAGACTGCCCAGAGTGCAGCCTCGCGGTCAAAGCGCAGCTTCACGCGGGAAGCATCTGTCTCAGTCGGGGACATGGATGCGCGCCTTCACATGCTTCAGGTTGGCCACGATGGTGAAGGTCATGACCACCAGCAGCGACCAGGAACTCCACTTGCCCACATGGACAAGGGACCAGGCACCCAGCTGGTTGGGGTAATGCCAGAGGCTGAAGAACGTGCTGATGTTTTCAGCCACCCAGATAAAGAAGCCGATCAGCAAAAAGCTCAGCAGCAAGGGCATGCTCCGGTCCCGGTCATAGGGCCGGAAGATCACCGTGGACCTGGCGTACAAGCCGCCCAGGCAGGCGGCGATGTACCAGCGGTAGTCGCCCCAAAAGTGGTGCGTGAAAAAATTGCCGTAAATCAGCAACGCAATCACCACGCCCATCCAGTAAGGCGGGTGATGCCGGATGCGCAGGTCAAACAGTCGCCACGCCTGGATGATGTAGCTGCCCACCGCCGCATACATGAAACCGGAAAACAGCGGCACACCAAACACTTTCGTATAGGCAAAATCCGGGTAGCTCCAGGACTGGATGGACCCGGAGGTCTTGAAGACCTCCAGCGCAAACCCCACCACGTGAAAGAGGCAGATGGCTTTCAGCTCATCCAGGGTTTCCAGCCCGGCCAGCACCATCCAGCCTTGAATCAGCAGCGCAATCAAAAGCAGCAGGTCGTAGCGCGGAACACCGGCCACGCCGGCCCGCGGTACCAAAAACACCGCCGCAAAGAACAAGCCCGCAAAGAGGCAGGCCCTGGCTTCCTTGAGGCCGAAACAGCCAAACTCCACCAGAAAGCGGCGAAAGCCCGACAGGCCCGCATGAGATTTCGCCTGGATCAGCCAGTTGTCCAACGCAAGCAACGCCATCGGCATCTACCTTTTTTTGATTGTTTTTAGCCGGTTTGTTTCGGCGACCGCTGCGATTCTACGTTCGCGGAACTGATACGAATATCGGCATGCCTGCAGGCACAAAAAAGCCCGGACAAACCGGGCTTTGACGCAAAGCGACGGCAGGCGGCCTGCTTAAATCGCCACCAGCTGCCGCACGCCGTTGGTTTCCATGTCCTTGCCCTGGCCGCGCGCAATGAATTGGCCGCGCTCCATCACCAGGTAGTCGTCGGCCAGTTCCTGCGCAAAGTCGTAGTACTGCTCCACCAGCAAGATGGCCATGTCRCCGCGGTCGGCCAGCATGCGGATCACGCGGCCGATGTCCTTGATGATGCTGGGCTGTRTGCCTTCGGTGGGCTCGTCAAGAATCAACAGCTTGGGCTTGGCCGCCAGCGCGCGTGCAATGGCCAGCTGCTGCTGCTGCCCACCCGACAAGTCACCGCCGCGACGGTTCAGCATCTGCTTGAGCACCGGAAACAGCTCATACAGCTCGGCAGGAATCGGCGTGCTGGCGCTTTTGTAGGCCAGGCCCATGCGCAGGTTTTCTTCCACCGTCAGGCGCGCGAAGATCTCGCGGCCCTGCGGCACAAAGCCGATGCCTGCGCGGGCGCGCTCATACGGCGTGTTGCCCTGGATGGGTTTGCCGTCGAATTCAATCGTGCCGGTCTTGATGGGGATCAGGCCCATCAGTGATTTGAGCAGCGTGGTCTTGCCCACGCCGTTGCGGCCCAGCAGCACCGTAACCCTGCCCAGGTGAGCGTCCAGGCTCACGTCCCGCAGGATGTGGGAGCCGCCGTAGTACTGGTTGATGTTTTTGACGTTCAGCATGGTGTGTCCTCAACGTCCCAAGTAGACTTCGATGACCCGCTCATCCGCCTGAACCTGATCCAGCGTCCCCTGCGCCAACACAGACCCATCACACAGCACGGTCACGATCTCCGAAATCGTCTTGATAAAACTCATGTCGTGCTCCACCACCATCAGCGAATGCTTGCCCTTGAGCGTTAAAAACAGCTCCGCCGTGCGCGCCGTTTCTTCATCGGTCATGCCAGCCACCGGCTCGTCGAGCAGCAGCAGTTTGGGGTCCTGCATCAGCAGCATGCCGATCTCCAGCCACTGCTTTTGCCCATGGCTCAGGTTGCCGGCCATGCGGCCCACGCTGTCGGCCAGGTGAATCGTCACCAAAATCTCGGCCAGCCGGTCGCTTTGCACCGAGTCAAGCTTGAAGAACATCGAATGCTTCACGCCCTTGTTGGTCTTGAGCGCGAGTTCCAGGTTTTCAAACACCGTGAGCTGCTCAAACACCRTGGGCTTCTGGAACTTGCGGCCTATTCCCAACTGGGCGATTTCGGCTTCCTTGTGGCGCAGCAGGTCAATCGTGCTGCCAAAGAACACCGTGCCTTCATCGGGCCGGGTCTTGCCGGTGATGATGTCCATCATGGTGGTCTTGCCGGCGCCATTGGGGCCGATGATGCAGCGCAGCTCGCCGGGCGCAATGTCCAGGCTCAACTTGTTGATGGCCTTGAAGCCGTCGAAGCTGACGCTCACATCTTCCAGGTACAGGATACGGCCGTGGGTAACGTCTACCTCGCCAGCGGCGTGGGCAATACGGCGGCCACTGGCGCTGCGGCCACCGGACTCGGTGTTGCTCTTTCCAGCTTCGAGTGCAGCCAGGCGTTCTTCAATGCGGCGCGCGCCCTGTTCAAGAAGGTCGGGGGTCATTTCGCACCGCCTTTGCGTAGCTTCTTGACCAGGCCCACCACCCCATCGGGCAGGAATAGCGTGACGCTGATGAAAAGCGCCCCCAGAAAGTACAGCCAGAATTCGGGATACGCCACCGTGAGCCAGCTCTTGGCGCCGTTGACAATAAAGGCACCCACTATCGGCCCGATCAGGCTGGCGCGCCCGCCCACTGCGGCCCAGATGGCAATTTCAATCGAGTTGGCCRGGCTCATTTCGCTCGGGTTGATGATGCCGACCTGCGGCACATACAGCGCACCGGCCACACCGCACATGATGGCCGAGATGACCCAGATCGTGAGCTTGTAGCCCAGCGGGCTGTAGCCCGAGAACATCACACGTGTTTCGGCGTCGCGAATGGCCTGCAGCACACGGCCAAACTTGCTGCCCACCAGCCATTTGGCAAACAGAAAGAAGCCCAGCAGCGTGAGGCCGGTCATGATGAACAGCGTCATGCGCATCGACGGCGTGGCAATCGGGATGTTGAGAATGCGCTTGAAGTCGGTAAAGCCGTTGTTGCCGCCAAAGCCTGTTTCATTGCGAAAGAACAGCAGCATGGCCGCAAACGTCATGGCCTGGGTGATGATGGAAAAGTAAACGCCCTTGATGCGCGAGCGGAACGCAAAAAAACCAAACACAAACGCAATGATGCCCGGCACCGCCACAATCAAAAACAGGGTGGCGACAAAGCTGTCGCTGAAGGTCCAGTGCCAGGGCAAGGTCTTCCAGTCAAGGAACACCATGAAGTCGGGCAGGTCGCTTTTGTAGTTGCCGTCGCGGCCGATCTGGCGCATGAGGTACATGCCCATGGCGTAGCCGCCCAGCGCAAAGAACACGCCATGCCCCAGCGAGAGGATGCCGGTGTAGCCCCAGATCAAGTCCATGGCTAGCGCGCAGATGGCGTAGCACATGATCTTGCCAAGCAGCGCCACAGCGTAGGTGCTCATGTGGAACATGCTGCCTTCGGGCACCCACAGGTTGAGCATGGGTGCAATGGCGCAGACGGCGATCAGCGCCATCATGAAGGCGCTCCAGCCGCCGCGTGTGAGCAGCGGGCCCTTGGCGGGAAGGTGCACGATGGTTGGCATCGGGGTCATGGTGGTCGTCATCTCAGGCCTCCGCACTGCGGCCCTTCATCGCGAAGATGCCCTGCGGCCGCTTCTGGATGAAGATGATGATGAACACCAGCACGGCAATCTTGGCCAGCACGGCGCCCGTCCAGCCTTCCAGGAATTTGTTGAGAATGCCCAGGCCCATCGCGGCATACACCGTGCCTGCCAGCTGCCCCACGCCGCCCAGCACCACCACCATGAACGAATCCACGATGTAGCCCTGGCCCAGGTCCGGCCCCACATTGCCCACTTGGCTCAGCGCGCAACCGGCCAGGCCGGCAATGCCCGAACCCAGCGCGAAGGCGTAAGTGTCAACGCGGGCAGTGTTCACACCCATGCAAGAGGCAATGGGCCGGTTCTGCGTGACGCCGCGCACAAACAGGCCCAGCCGCGTGCGGCTGATCAGCCAGGCCACGCCCAGCAGCACCGCCACGGCAAACACAATGATGACCAGCCGGTTGTAAGGCAGCGAAAGATTGCCCAGCACCTGCACGCCGCCGCTCATCCACACCGGATTTTCAACACCCACGTTTTGCGCACCGAAGATCGAACGCACCAGCTGCTGCAGCATCAGGCTGATACCCCAGGTGGCCAGCAGTGTCTCCAGCGGCCGACCATAGAGGAAACGGATCACGCTGCGCTCCAATGCGGCGCCCATCAGCGCCGAAGCCATAAAGGCCACAGGCACCGCGGCCAGCAAATACCAGTCAAATGCGCCGGGGAAGTATTTCTGGAACACGCCCTGCACCACGTAGGTGGCATAGGCGCCAATCATCATCAGCTCGCCGTGCGCCATATTGATGACGCCCATCAGCCCGTAAGTGATGGCTAACCCCAGCGCCACCAGCAGCAAGATGCTGCCCAGGCTGATGCCGCTGAAAATCGCGCCCAGCTTGTTGCCCCACTCCAGTGATGCCTCTACCTTGGCCAGCGCAGCCTGCAGGGCCACCTTCACGTCGGCGTCCGCCTCGGTGCCCAGGCGCTCTATCAGCACCGTCTTGGTATTGGGGTTCTTGCTGCCGGCCAGCTGCGCGGCGGCTTCCAGGCGCTTGGCTTTATCGGTGCTGCCCAGCATGATGGCGGCGCGCATCAGCTCGAGCTGGTTCTTCAGCTCGGGCACGGTTTCAGCCGCGTAGGCTTTTTCAATCAGCGGCAGCCGCGCTTCGTCGGTATCGCCACCCAGCGTCTTGATCGCATCGCGCCGCTGCTTCTCGTCTTTGGAAAACAGCTTCAACGCGGCCAGCGCGTTGTCGATCTCGCTGCGCATCAGGTTGGGATTGATCACGTCTTCGGCATCAGCCGGCAACGGCACCTCAGCGCCAGTGATCGGGTCAAAGGCCTTGTCGTCTTTCACAACAAAGACTTTGTCACCCTTGGTTTTCACCGCATCGTCAGACAGCGCCTGAATGAACGCAGCCGTCTTTTCGTCAGCCTTGGCGGCGGCCTTGCCCAGGGCCTCGACACGTGCCTCCGTCTCGCCAATTGACATGCCTTTTACCTCCTCAGGGCTTAAGGCATGGGCGCGAGCAGCTATCAAAAGCGTAGCAAGAAAGAGTAGGCGGAGAAGTGGGTAACGGAGCATAGGGGAAAGAACCTGTAGGTTGGGCACAGCACGCAACCGCGTTGCGCCCAGACTGCAACTTCCTGAGGGGCACCGGTCTTACTCACCAAGAGCAAGAACCGGACCGTAGACGCCAAAACGGCGTCAAGACTGGAAGAACCAGAACCACTCCATTGAAGAAGTGGTCCAGAGAGCGTAGCGAGCAGCCCGAGGTGGGTTTTGCAGCGCGGAGCCGTACAGAGGTACGGCGAGCACTGCAAGGCCCAGATCGGGTTGCGCAGTAGCTCTATGGCTTACTTCTTGACGGGTTCGTCCGGTTTTTTGTCATTGCCTTCGATGTAAGGAGACCATGGCTTGGCCTTCACGGGGCCAGGCGTCTTCCACACCACATTGAACTGGCCGTCGGCCTTGATTTCGCCGATGAAGACCGACTTGTGCAGGTGATGGTTCTTCTCATCCATCTTGCTCACGATGCCGGAAGGCGCGTTGAAGGTCTGGCCGGCCATGGCGGCGATGACCTTGTCGGTATCGGTGGACTTGGCCTTTTCAACAGCCTGCTTCCACATGTTGATGCCGATGTAGGTGGCTTCCATCGGGTCGTTCGTCAAAGGCTTGTCAGAGCCGGGGAGCTTCTTGGCCTTGGCGTAGGCAGACCATTTTTTGATGAACTCGGTGTTGGCCGGGCTCTTGATCGACTGGAAGTAGTTCCAGGCAGCCAGGTGGCCCACCAGCGGTTTCGTGTCCACGCCGCGCAGTTCTTCTTCACCCACAGAGAAGGCAACCACTGGCACGTCTTTGGCCTTCAGGCCGGCATTGCCCAGCTCTTTGTAGAAAGGCACGTTGGAGTCACCGTTGATGGTGGACACCACAGCCGTCTTGCCGCCTTGCGAGAATTTCTTCACGTCAGCCACGATGGTTTGGTAATCGCTGTGGCCGAAGGGGGTGTATTTCTCGTCGATGTCTTTGTCAGCCACGCCCTTGCTCTTCAGGTAAGCGCGCAGGATCTTGTTGGTGGTGCGTGGGTACACGTAGTCAGTGCCCAGCAGAACCCAGCGCTTGGCGCCGCCGCCGGCCTTGCTCATCAAATAGTCAACCGCAGGAATAGCCTGCTGGTTAGGCGCTGCACCCGTGTAGAACACGTTCTTGGAGAGTTCTTCACCTTCGTACTGCACGGGGTAGAACAGCAGGCCGTTCATTTCTTCAACCACTGGCAGTACCGACTTGCGGGAAACAGACGTCCAGCAACCGAAGATGACGGAAACCTTGTCTTGACCGAGCAGCTGCTTGGTTTTTTCAGCAAACAGGGGCCAGTTGGAAGCCGGGTCAACCACCACGGGCTCGAGCTTCTTGCCCATCACGCCGCCCTTGGCATTGATCTCTTCGATCGCCATCAGCACGGTGTCTTTCAGGGTCGTTTCAGAAATTGCCATGGTGCCCGACAGGCTGTGCAAGATGCCAACCTTGATGGTGCCACCCGATTGGGCAAAAGCCGGCATGGCGCCAAGGCCTGCCAGTGCGACTGCGGCGGTCATCGCCTTGAGGGTAAATCGACGTTGTTGCATGTGAATCCTCGCTCCGGTAGATAGGTAGGTGAGTCGCGTTTCGCTGCGCCAAAACCAGGGGAAACCAGGGCTTTTACACAGCGATGAACCGATTCTGGGGACCGGAGGGAGATTGGGGAATACGCCGGGTGGCGTATGCGGGGTGGCCTTTATGCTGTGGGGTGCCGGTGAGGGCCGGCATTACAGGGAGGTCACTGCGCCCGCTGACCTCTCTTCCATATCAAACTAAAAACGAGGACTCTCTTATATGAACGCGCTGGTTTCCCGCTCTTCACACCTGCTCATCCTTGCCTTGACCGCCGCAAACCTCGCAGGGTGCCAGACCACCCAGCCTGGCCCAGGTGCAAGCAACCCCGAGCCCAGGATTGTTTCCGTCACCCGCGTAGGAGGAAAAGGCATCCCCAACGGCCGATCAGATTCAGCAGCGCCCTATCTGCGCGTCATCAAGTTACAAACCGCCACCGACCCGGGCTACGGCTACTCTGCCGCGAAACCCATCAAGACAGGACCGAGAGACAAGAGCTTTCACCATCTGTACCTCAACTCACTGCGCGGACCAAAAGGCGAACCCGTGACCTATGAACGCCGAGGCGCCTGCTGCGAATACGAGGACAAATCGATCCCGACGGGTAGCGGGCTTCCCTCAGGTGGCGGGCTGCTGGATGTTTACGACATTCAGGTTGACGGAGGCAGCAAGACGATTGCGATTTATGTGGATATGTACCGGACGGGGCCGCCGCTGTTGCCGGTTGGGTTTACGGCTCGGTAGTGATGTTGCTTTGCTTAGCGCGGGGTTCCGCTTCGTTCGCTTCTCACTCCACTACTGATATGGTGAACCGGAAAATACGTACACCTATGTCGCAGCGATGAGCCGATTCTGAGGACCGGACGGGCGTTGGGGAATACGCCGGGTGGCGTGCGCGGTGCAGAAGCCACGGAGCGGGAATCATGGACCTGCTACCCCTTCGCCTCCCCCGCTTCGCTAATCGATGATTTATCTGGCTACCGACAATATGTACTTATCCATAGTCAGTCGACACGACTGCTTTCGACGACAAAGCGGAATTCCGAACGATCAGATTCAGTGCCTGAAAGCAGCCGGCACAGGTGACAACGCCTCTGGATGCTGGATGGCGTAATACAGCGGGTGCCGCCATTCGTCGTTGGAATATCTTTAACGGAAGATGTGATATGGGAGACAATTCTTGGTGTTGGTGCCACTGGGCGCCGACGTCAGGTGTAGGCGTAGGGCATCTGACGCTTAGAACAATTTCCGCGATCGCATCACGAAATCAGAAAAGTGGGTCATCTTGGCTACCTCACGGATTCCAACAAGTTCAAAAGGCGTTGAAGCTGGCGGCTCGGCCGCGGCAGGCGGCTTCGAGTTCCAGGCGAAGCTCGGGGCGATGTTCGGCCTGCAGCTGCTCGCGCAGCGTCCGGTGGATCACTCGCTCGGTTTGGGGGCGGCAGTTCCCGTCTGGATTCGGTTCGAAAGCGAAGCGCCGGTCGATGACATCCTGGTGGCGACTTCCCTGGATGGCTTCATCGCGGTGCAGGCCAAGACCTCGGTGGACCTCTCGCCMAACTCCAAAGGCGGCTTGGCGAAGACCATCCAACAGTTCGTTCGCCACTGGCTGGAATGCCGCGATGGCGATAGAACAGATCTTTGGAACCGGCCGCTGGACCCAGCCCACGACCGGCTAGTGTTGGCGGTCGGGCCATCAGCCCCTTCGTCCATCCGTCTAGACCTCCCCGCAGCCCTGCGATCCCTCTCGCAGCCCACGCCGATCGCGCTCAACAAAGAAGAGGACAGGGCACTTGACGTGTTCAAGTCGTGCGTGGAGGCGGCCTGGGTCGCCACTACATCTGAGGACATGCCGGCCGAGCTTCTGCGCGAGCTCGCCGCGCTGATCAGAGTCATCACGTTCGATCCAGACGGTACCGACAGTCAGGCGCTCGACACGATGGCGGCGGTGGTGGTGGAGCCTTCCCAGGCGCGCCCGTTGATCAACACGCTGACTGTCATCTCCAAGCGATGGATGACTCAGCGCGGCGGTGGCGACTTGGCTCAGCTGCGCCAGGCGCTCGGGGCCGAGAGCATCCCCCTGCGCGCGCCGCCGCAGTTCGACAGGGACGTCAAGAAGCTGAAGGCGCATTCCCTGCAGATCGGCGTCGATCTCCAGAGCTACGAAAAGATCGACCAGGCCGACGGCGTGATCAAGATCACACGGGATTGCCAGCCCGCCGCATTGGCGGCCGCCAGAGATGGATCACTTCTTCTCATCGGCGAGCCCGGGGCGGGCAAGAGCGCGGTCATCAACACGCTCGCCCGTGAGCTGCGAGCGCATGGTGATGTGGTTGAGATGGCGGTCGATCGCTACAGCGTCCAGGATCTCGCGGGACTGCAGCGGGAGCTCGACCTTGATCACGACCTGGTCAGCGTGCTGCAAGCCTGGGACGGACCGACCGACGGCTGGCTGGTCATCGACGCGCTTGACGCTACCCGCGGCGGTAAGGGGGAGGGGGCTTTCCGGACGCTCATTGAGCGCGTCCTGGCTTTGAAAGGGCGCTGGAAGGTCATCGCCTCGATTCGCACGTTTGACCTGCGGATGGGCGTGCGCTTTCGCGAGCTGTTCAAGGGGCGACCTGCCCACGCCGACTACCAGGACAGCACGTTCTCGATGGTCAGGCACCTGGCGGTGCCATCCTGGTCCGCCGATGAATTCCAGCGCGTGCTGGATCAGGCTCCGCATTTGCGTCGGGCTCTAGCCGGCGTGCCGGTGGAGCTGCAGCAACTGGCGATGGTCCCTTTCAACACCCGCTTGATCGGCGAGCTGCTGAATTCAGGGATGACTGTAGCTGCCTTTGTGCATCTGGCCAGTCAGGCTGGCCTGCTGCGGCTGTACTGGGATCACCGCATCACGCCCCTGGGCGTCGGTGCCGACGCCTGCCTCCTGCGCGTTGTTGAAAGCATGGTCGACGGTCGGACCCTGCGAACCCCGACCGCCGCCATCGCGACCTCAAATTCTGAAGCGCTGAATAGCCTGCTTCACCATGGCGTGCTGGCCAGGGTCGAGAACGATCGCTACGTCCAGTTTCGGCATCACCTCATCTTTGACTACGCCGCGTCTCGACTCCTAATGGATGTCGATGGCATCGTCTCCGGTGCCAAGGAGTACCTAAGAGGGGAGACCGTCGGCCTGATGCTCGCGCCAGCTCTGGGGTTCCTGCTGCAGGAGCTCTGGAGCTCGGAGAACAGCCGTGAGCGCTTCTGGACGGCCGTTGAGAGGATTCTTGGCAACGCCAATGGTGACCCGATCTTCCGCAGCGTCGCCGGGCGGCTCAGTGCAGAACTTCCCGAGACGCCGCAGGACGTTCATTCCATCGCGGTCCACACTGCCGCGCGCCGGGAGCATGCAGCGACAGCGCTCCGGCACGTGGTCTCTGCCCTCGCCGTCCGCGTGGAAGATGCGCCCGAGATAAACCTCGCTCCATGGGCCGCTCTTGCGGGTGAACTGGCAGCGTGTGTCCAGGCGGTTCCATACGTGCTGGGATCACTGCTCCATGTCCTGGTCATCACAGCACGTCCACCGCAAACCGGAGAAGCAGTCGGCGTAGGGGCGCGCGCGTTGCTGCGACTTGCGCTCGAGCCGGAATCGAAGATCGCAGCATCGATGGTGATCCCGCGGGTCGTTTCGACCTACACGACGAACCCGGCCGCGTCCCGTGCACTGCTCGCGCAAGTCTTCTTGCCAGCCCGGGCAGCCACCCACAACTGGGATGACGTGCCGGCGCTTTGCCGCGAGATCGCCCCGCTCGTCGAGGCAGATCCGGACTTTGCCGCCGACGTCTATGGATGGACCTTTGAGGGCAGCGTCACCGAAAGCGTGACCACGAGCATCGGCGGAAGCCGGAGCCAAATCTTGTCTTTGAGCTCCAACTCGGTACAGGACTACGGCATGGCGCTGTATTCGCTCGCCGAGTTCTATCCAAAATTTCTGAAAGCTCATCCCGAGTCCGCCACTCGCGCACTGATCACAGCGGTTGAGGGCWTCATAAGGAGAGAGCACAGCTCTGAAAACAAAGAGGCCGTCAGCCGAAACATCGGCGGCGCCGTGTTCAAACTCATTGGAGATAACAGCCATGTGTGGGCGCACGAGCCCGATCGTTCTTATGGCCACGATGGCGAAGCGCTGATGCTGAAGTTCGTCGGCGCGTTCGTCGAACTTCCGGAAGCAGTTGCGCGCGCCGTTGCCGACCAGACTGCCAGGGGCCCTGGGTGGGGATTGCTCTGGTCGCGGCTCTTCCTGGCGGCCGTACGCCGTGGTGACAGCTGCGTCGATCTGCTCTGGCCCATCGCTGCCGACGAAGCGTGGCTGACCCAACC
>NZ_JBFUAZ010000019.1:0-20411 GCF_056406035.1 Polaromonas sp. P1_E1_2
CTCTATTTCTTCGCCCTGTGCAACCTCGTGATCGGCAGCGGGGCTTTTGTGCTCGGCGGCATCCTGCAGCCCATGAGTGCCTCGCTGGGCATCAGTGTGGCGGCCGCCGGCCAGGCCATGACGGCATACGCCATTGCCACCGCGGTGCTGGCGCCCCTGCTCATCATCCTTACCGCCAGGTGGCCACGCAAGCGCGCCGTCCAGCTGGCACTCAGCCTGTTTACCGCCGGTTGCCTGGTTTGCGCCGTCGCGCCCAACTTTCCCCTGCTGCTGCTGGGCCGCGTACTGATGGGAGCAGGTGCCATGTTCACCGCCGCAGCATCGGCGCTGGCGGTCAGCATGGTGGTGCCATCGCTGCGCGGCAGGGCGCTGTCCATCACCTTCCTGGGCATGAGCATCAGCTACGCCGTGGGCTTGCCGATCGGCGCCTGGCTGGGCTTTGAGTTTGGCTGGCGCGTGCCGGTCTGGCTGTCGGCCGGGGCCAGCCTGGCGGCGCTGATCGCGGCGAGCTGGCTGATCCCGGCCGACATGGCCAGCGCAGGCACCAGCTTTGCGGGTTTCCGCGCCGCAGCGCGCCAGCCCGCGGTGCTGCGCGTATGGGGCCGAACGCTGCTGTATTTCATCGCCATCTTCAGTGTTTTTGCCTATGTCGGCCCGGTACTGCAGGCGCTCAACCCCATGAGTTCAGCGCAGCTTTCCGCCACGCTGGCCGTCTTCGGCCTGGCGGGTGTTGCGGGCACGTTGATGGGCGGCTGGGCCACCGACCGCTTTGGCGCACTGCGCAGCATGCGCGTGCAACTGGCTGTACTGGTGGCGATGATGTGCCTGCTGCCGCTGACACGCGGCCATGTGCCGGCCACCATGGCCGTGCTGGTTCTGTGGGGCATTGCAGGTTTCGGGCTGATGGCACCGCAGCAAAGCCGGCTGGCCACCTTGTCGCCCGCACAGGCACCGCTGCTGCTCAGCCTCAATGGCTCCATGCTGTACGTGGGCACGGCGCTGGGCGCTGTGGTCAGCGGTGCGGTGCTCGATCAGGTGGGTTTTGCGCAGCTGGGCTGGGTCGGCGTGCCTTTTGGTTTGCTGGCCATGCTGACGCTGGTGTTCGACCRCATGCCGGCCCGGGTGCAGGTGTCCGCCGCCGTCTGAACGTCCCTTCAAGCGCCACAGCCAGACCATGACACCCCAACAGCAACTCGAAGCACTGCAAGCTGCGCTGCAGCAACTGCGCAGTGATGGCATTCGCGTGGGCGCCTTTGCACAACTGGCCGCGCAGCAGCAAGGCCTTGCAGCTGCCTTGCCGGTCCGCTTCAATGATGTGCTGTCGCAATTGCTCAACCGGCTGGAGTCCGCCGCACTGTTCACCGAAGAAAGCTGCTCGTTCAGCCAGAAGGAATTGCTGGACAGCCTGCAGCTCTGGATCGACAAGGCGCAGCTGCAACTTCAGAAATCCTGAGACCTGTTTGCGGTCTAAACGAGGCCGTCTTCTTCAGCCACCGGAATGCCCGTGGCGGTGATGGGCGTCAGGGTAGTGCGCATGGCTGTGGGCCAGGGGCTCATGGCGGTGGCGATGTGAATGCATTCCTGGAACCGCCTGCGCATGCTCATGCGGGTGATGCGCGTCATGCGCATGTAGGTGTTCATGTTCCAGCGCTTCGTGCCGATGCATGTGCGCATGATGCTCGGTCAGGTGCAGCCAGATGCCGATGGCCATCAGCAAGGCGGCACCCACCAGTTGCCAGGTGACGGGCTCGGCAAGAAACACCACGGAAAACAATGCGCCCACAAAAGGCGCCGTCGAAAAGTAGGCACCGGCCCTTGATGCCCCAAGGTGCCGCAAGGCCACCACAAAAAGCGCCAGGCTCACGCCGTAGGCCAGCAGGCCGACCGCCATCGCGGCGGAGATTTGTACCGCACCCGGCAACGCCGCGCCTGCCAAAAAGGCCAGCAGCAGATTGGTGACACCGGCCACCAGCCCTTTCACGCAGGCAATCCATGACGCATCCACCAGCGACACCTTGCGCGTGAAGTTGTTGTCCAGCGCCCAAAAAAAACACGCCAAAGTCACGGCCAGCGCGGGCCACAGCGCGCTGAATGTTGACCCCGCCGTGGCCGCTGCCTGCTGCGGCCAGCTCAGCAGCACGGCACCCGCCACGATAGCGGCCATGCCCGCCGCAATACGGCGGTCAAAATTTTCCTTGAACACCATCCAGGCAAGCACGGCGGTCAATACCGCCTCGGCATTGAGCAGCAGTGCCGCATGGCTGGAAGGCATGGCTGACAGGCCGTACATCAGCAGTACCGGCGCCAGGCCGCCGCCACATAGCACGGCCGCGGCCAGCCAGCGACCCTCGCCGGGGTTCAGGCGTGGCCGGGCAGCACCGCGCAGCCGGCGATAGATCGCCAGCCCCAGACCGGAGCCCAGATACAAAAGCCCGGCGAGTATCCAGGGGTTGACCTGGCCGAGCAGTGACTTGGCCAGCGGCGTGCCCGCGCCGAACAGGAAAGCCGAAGCCAGCGCGGCTGCGACGCCGGGTTTCAAAAGCACGGAATGAAGTTTCAAAGGACGAATCTACTTGTCATGAGTGATCTTGACAGTTTCCACTGCCGGCCTTGCGATGGCAAGTTTGATGGGTTTGCGCGGGAACTTTTTAGACGCATCGCCTATCATTCACCCATGCGCCACCTGCTCCTCGCCCTGATGATCGCCCTGCTGCCCTTGCGCGGCTGGGTAGGCGATGCAATGGCGACGCAAATGGCGGCGGCCCATGTGCAACACGGGCAGCTTGCTTCCGCGGAACACTCCGCTACCAAAACGATAGCTGCTTCCGCTCACCATATGGGGGCCGAGGGCCATTCAGGCCACGAAGAGACGTCGCCCGAAGCAACCATGGCCATGCACGACTGCGCCGGGCAAACCTCGGGGAACACCCCCCAGTCGAGCGATACCGGCTGTGAATCCTGCGCGGCATGCCAGGCCTGCCATACGGTCGCGCTGTCGCTTGCTGCGCCGGACCACAGCCCCGTTTTCCAAGGGCGCAGCCTGCTGCGTCCAGCGTCAGACCAGTTCGCCAGCGCCGACGCCGCGCTGGGCCAAAAACCACCCATTTCCTGATCTCCAGGCCCGTACTGGGCCTGTACTTGCCGTCCGGCAGGGCCTTTCAGGCTCTTGACGCCGGATACCCGCGATTTTCCGCAAATCGCCCCGCTTGTATCCAGGAGATTCTTGTGACCATTCGTTTCATTTCCCGCCCGCGCACAGTGCTGGCCCTCGCGCTGTTTTTCATCGGTTATGCCGGGGCCCATGCACAGACAGATCCCTACCCCCGGGTGAACCCCCGACCCACCGAACAAGCTGCCAGCCCGGGCACGCTGGTGCCATCCACCCCGTACCAGTCCCTATTTGTGAACCGTCCGCAAGGCGTGGAGCCGGCCAGCGATGACTGGAAAAAATCCAACACCACTGCGGGCCAATTCAAAAAGGGGCATGCCGACCTGCTGAAATGGGAAGAGGCCCAGGCACCACGAACCGAACTTGCGGCGCCCGCCGCCTCGAAACCATGAAGCCCGGCATGACCTCCGCTGCCGGCCACCGCCACACCGCTCCACGTCTGGGTTCATTGGCGCTGCTCATGCTGGCCCTCGCGGGCTGCACAACGGCAGTGCCCGACGGCGGCGTGACTGGCCTGCAGGCGCTGGCCGCCCCGCAACCGGGCGGCTCGGGCACTTCGCCCCCCGTGCTCATTGCGCGGCCGGGCAAAGACAACAGCGCCGCCGTTGCGGACCTGCTGAAAGGCCCGCTCAGCGCGGAAAGCGCGGTGCGCATTGCACTGCTCAATAACCCCGGCCTGCAACTGTCCCTGGCCGGCGAAGGCGTCAACATCACGGATGCCGTGTCTGCCAGCCCGGCCAAACTCAAGGCCGCGCAAGACATCACCCTGCTGTCAAGCGATACCCGCAAAGCCTGGATCAACGCGGTGGCTGCCRCGCAGACAGCGCGCTTTATGGACGAGGCCAGGGAGAACGCGGAGACCGGCGGCGAGCTGGCGCGCCGCATGGCACGCGCAGGCAACTGGAGCAAGCTGCAGCAGGCCCGCGAACAACTGCTGCTGGCCGAGGCCACGGCGCAATTGGCGCGCGCCCGGCAGGCCGCTTTCAGCGAGCGCGAAAAACTCGTGGTGGTGATGGGCCTGTGGGGCACGCAAGCCGGCTTCACATTGCCCGAGCGGCTGCCCGACCTGCCCCCGAAAGCGGAAGACATGCCGGACATCGAAAGCCGCGTGCTGCAGCAGCGGCTGGACCTGCGCCTGGCGACGGCGCAATGGGCAGGGCAACGCGCCATCCGGCCCCAACCCGGTGCCGACGGCCTGTGGGACACCCTGGGTGATTCGGCACGTGTGCGCGAACTGGCGGTCAGGGCGCGCAGCGAAGCACGCGAGGCTTACCACAGCTACCGCACGGCCTACGACCTGGCACGCCACTACCAGACGGAGGTGATGCCGCTTTACCGCTTCATCCAGGATGAAACGGTGCTGCGCTACAACGGCATGCTCACCAGCGTCTTTGACCTGCTGGCCGGCGCCCGCGCGCAGACCCTRGCCGCTGCCGGCACCATCGAGGCGCAACGCGACTTCTGGCTTGCCGAAGCCGACCTTCAGACGGTGCTTGCCGGCGCATCGCCCGGCACGGCCTCGTCCAGGCCTTCCGGCAAAACCGGCGCCGCCACAGCCGCAGCGCACTGAGCGCCCCCCAACACAAGGAATCCCATGAATCGACGAAATTTCTTTAACCGCGCGGCGCTGACAGCGGCAGCTGCCGCGTCCGTCAGCAAGGTGGCGATGGCCGCGCTGCCGGAACCCGTGACGATGAACAAGCCCGATACCGCGCCGCCGCTGGCGCCGCCGAACGGCCGGCCCTACAACCCGGTCGTCACCCTGAATGGATGGACGCTGCCCTGGCGCATGAACAACGGCGTGAAAGAATTCCACCTGGTGGCGGAGCCGGTGGTGCGCGAAATGGCCCCGGGCTTCAAGGCCCACATGTGGGGCTACAACGGCCAGAGCCCGGGCCCCACGATTGAGGTCGTCGAGGGCGACCGCGTTCGTATATTCGTCACCAACAAACTGCCCGAGCACACCAGCGTCCACTGGCATGGCCAGCGCCTGCCCAATGGCATGGACGGCGTGGCCGGGCTGAACCAGCCGGCGATCCCGGTGGGCAAGACGTTTGTGTATGAGTTCGCGGCGCGGCGCCCCGGCACATTCATGTACCACCCGCATGCCGACGAAATGACGCAGATGGCCATGGGCATGATGGGTTTCTGGGTCACACACCCCAGGGAAAAACATCCGCTCATCGACGTCGTCGACCGCGACTTCGTGTTCCTGCTCAACGCCTACGACATCGAACCCGGCAGCATGACGCCGAAGATCATGACCATGCTGGACTTCAACCTGTGGAGCTGGAACAGCCGCATCTTCCCCGGCATTGACCCGCTGGTGGTGCGCAGGAACGACAGGGTGCGCATACGTGTGGGCAACCTCACCATGACCAACCACCCGATGCACCTGCACGGGCACGAGTTCACGGTGACCGGCACCGACGGCGGCCCCACGCCGCGGCCGGCCCGCTGGCCGGAAGTGACGACGGATGTTGCCGTGGGCCAGATGCGCCAGTTTGAATTTCTGGCGGACGAGGAAGGCGACTGGGCTTTTCATTGCCACAAAAGCCACCACACCATGAACGCCATGGGTCACGACGTGCCCACCATGATTGGCGTGGACCACCGCGGTCTCGTCAGGAAAATCCAGAAGGCTGTGCCCGACTACATGGTGATGGGCGAACGCGGCATGGCCGATATGGGGGAGATGGAGATGCCGATCCCCGACAACACCGCGCCCATGATGACGGGCAAGGGCCCCTACGGCGGCGTGGAAATGGGCGGCATGTTCAGCGTGCTCAAGGTGCGCGGGGACCAGAAGCCCGGCGAATACAAGGACCCGGGCTGGTACCGGCAGCCGGCCGGCACGCAGGCTTATGAGTGGAAGGGCGCCCTGCCCGACCCGGCCCGCCCCCAGCCTGGCAATCCGGCCGCACCTGCGGGCGGCACTGAAATCAATATCCGCAAACCCCAGGGCCATACCGGCCACTGACCCAGAACCTTGAGGAACACCATGAAAACCCAAAACGCTCTTAAATTGATAGCTGCTTGCGCTTTACTGTCGGGCGCTACAGCCCTGTTTGCCCAACATGGCCAGACGAGGGGTGAAAACCCCGCAGCAAGTCCCTACGCGGGCCAGCAAGCGCGCGGCATCAAAGCCCTGTCGGCGGCACAAACCGCTGACCTTCTGGCCGGCAAAGGCATGGAACAAGCCAAAGCGGCCGAATTGAACGGTTACCCGGGGCCCATGCACGTGCTGGAACTGGCCGGCCCGCTGGCGCTGAGCGCCGCGCAAAAGCAGGCCAGCGAAGCACTGATGAACCAGCACAAGGCCGAGGCCCGCGCGCTGGGCGCCAGGCTGGTGGAGGCCGAGCGTGACCTGGACAGCGCCTTTGCCGGCAGGCAGGTGAACGCGGCACAGGTTGATGCCCTGACCCGGCAGATTGGCCTGCTTCAAGCCCAGTTGCGTGCCTCGCACTTGCATACGCACTTGCAACAGGCAGGTTTATTGACACCGCAGCAGATAAACCTTTACGCGGATTTGCGCGGCTACAGCGATGCGCCGGGCACAGCGGCCGGGCATCCCGGGCACCAACATTGATTTGACTTTGAACTTTTGACTCTTTAACTTCATCCACAAGGACCACACCATGAACCCACTTACCGCCATTCTTGCCGCCGCCGTTGTTGCAGCTTCGGCCGCGCCGGCTTTCGCCCACGGCGATGCTGTCCACAGCCCCAGTGCTGCCCCGGCCCCGAAAGAGCAAAAGCCCTGGGGCATTGCGGGCGATGCCAGCGCAGCCACACGAACCGTCACGCTGTCCATGGACGACAACATGCGGTTCACACCCGACAAGCTCTCGTTCAAGCAAGGCGAAACCGTGCGTTTTGAAATCCGCAATCGCGGCAAACTTTTGCATGAACTGGTGATCGGGACCCAAAAGAATCTCGACGAACACGCGGCGATGATGGTGAAGTTTCCGGGCATGGAGCACGACGAGCCCTACATGGCGCACGTGCCGGCGGGCAAGTCGGGCGGGTTGGTCTGGACCTTCAACCGCGCCGGCGAATTCGACTTCGCCTGCCTGATCGCCGGCCACTACCAGGCAGGCATGGTGGGCAAGATCACTGTTGCGGCCCGCTGATCCGTTCACACAAGGAGCACACATGATGCAAAGACGACAACTCATCCAGGTGACGGCCGCGATTGCAAGCGCCTCAGCCCTCACCCCGGCACTGTGGGCCCAGACCCAAGTACCCGTCGAAGTCTGGAAAGACCCTGACTGCGGTTGCTGCAAGGACTGGGTGGCGCACCTGCAGGCCAACGGGTTCCAGGTTCGCATTCACGACAGCGGCAACACGGCGGCGCGGACCCGGCTCGGCATCCCGGAAAAGCTCGGCTCCTGCCACACGGCGGAAGTCAGCCTGGCCGGCAAGCGCTACGCACTGGAAGGCCATGTGCCGGCCCGTGAGATCTACCGCCTGCTCAAAGAGAGCCCGCAGGCCGTAGGCCTGGCCGTTCCCGGCATGCCGGTGGGCTCGCCCGGCATGGATGCGCCGCTTTATGGCGGACGCAAAGACCCGTATGACGTACTGCTGGTTCACCGCGATGGCAGTACCCGCATTTACCAAAGCTATCACCGCACCTGAAAGGATTCCCCATGAAACGTTTTAACCGCATAGGGGCTGCCCTCTTTGCCGTACTGGCCACGTCGCTTGCCCTGGCGCAGGCGGCCTTGCCGCCGACCGAAGGCGAAGTCCGCAAAGTCGACAAGGAGGCCGGCAAGATCACCCTCAAGCACGGTGAGATCAAGAACCTGGACATGCCCGGCATGACCATGGTGTTCCAGGTCAAGGACCCTGCGATGCTGGAAGCGGTCAAGGCCGGGGACCAGGTCAGTTTCACCGTAGACAAGATCAACGGGGCCTATACCGTGCTTTCCATCGAACCCCGCAAGTAAGCGCCCACCGGCACGATCGCCAATCCGCTCTCATTTTGATAGCTTCTTGCGCTTGTCCTGATTGGCCTGCAGGCCATTTTTACCAATAGACAAACTTTGCCTGCAGGCCGGCAGCGGCCCCATGCTATGGTTCGGCGCATGCCTAAAACCATTCGCTACACCCTGTTGTCCCTGCGCGATCTGTGGGTCTCCGCCGGCCCGTTCATCCTGCTGGCGGCGGCGCTGCTGGTATTGGCCTATTGGTGGCTGGACCCAAACCCGCCCAAGCGGGTGAGCCTGGCGACCGGCCCGGCGCAAAGCGCCTATGAAGAATTCGGCAAACGCTACGCCAAGGCGCTGGCTCAGGAGGGCATCCAGGTGGTCCTTGTGCCCTCGGAAGGCTCAGCCGCCAACCTGCRGTTGCTGCGCGAAGGCAAGGTGGACGTCGGTTTTGTCCAGGGCGGCACCAGCGACTACACCGCCCAGGATGAAGAAGACCTGTCGTCGCTGGGCAGCCTGTTTGTGGAACCGCTCTGGCTGTTCTACCGGGAAGATGCGGCGCGCAAAGTAGCTGCCGCGGCACGGGCCGCGAAGGCGCCAGGCAGCCGACTCGCCCCAAAGGCAGATTCCGCGGATACGGGCGAAGACGCCAGCCTCACATCGCTCACGCAATTGCAGGGCCTGCGCGTCAACCTGGGAACGCCAGGCAGCGGMGTCCCCAGCCTGATGGCAAAGCTGTTCGACAGCAACCGCATCGACCCCGCTACGATGAAAGTGTCGAGACTGGAGCAGACGCCCGCGACCGTGGCCTTTCTGGGCGGGGAACTGGACGCGATTGTGTTCGCGTCCGCCCCGGAGTCGCTGATGGTGCAGATGCTGCTGCAAACCCCCGGCGTCAAGCTCATGAATTTTGCCCAGAGCGAAGCCTATTCGCGGCGCTTTGCATTTTTGACGCCGACCCGCCTGCCACGCGGCGTGGTGGATCTGGCGGGCAATATTCCGCCCGATGACGTACGGCTGGTCGCATCGACCACCTCACTTATCACGCGCTCCGGTATTCATCCCGCGCTGCAGCAGCTGCTGGCCCAGGCCGGCAACGACATCCATGGCGGGGCCGGCTGGTTCAAAAGCGCCCGCGAATACCCGAACCGCGACAACAGCGAATTGCCCATTGCCAAGGAGGCCGAGCGCGCCATCAAGAACGGCACCCCCGTACTGCAGCGCTACCTGCCCTTCTGGGTGGCCAACCTGGTCGAGCGGATGTGGCTGGCGATGGGCATCATCATCGCCATCATGCTGCCGCTGTCGCGCATCATCCCGCCGCTGTATGCCTTTCGTGTGCGTTCACGCATCTTCCGCTGGTACGGCCAACTGCGCGACATCGAAAACCGCGTGGAAATCTCCGGGGAAAACAGTGGCAACGCGGCCTTGCTGGAAGAACTCAACAACCTGGAAAGCCGCGCCGAAAAAATCACGGTGCCGCTGTCCTATACCGACGAGTTGTATGCGCTGCGCAGCAACATCCACCTGGTCCGAAAAAAGCTGCAAAGGCTTTAAAGCCGGTCGCGCCGCAAAGAGGCGCGCGGCACCTTAAAAGGGCAATGAAAAGCCCGATTCAGGGCAATTGCCGGGGCCACGCGGTTCTTTAACCCTAAAGTAAACCCCTGTGTCGGCATAGCAATTGCTCTGCTAGTATCGTCCGACACTTTTCTTTGGCCAATGCTTGCTTTTATTCTGCGCCGCCTGATCCAGGCCGTGATCGTGATGGTCGTGGTCGCCTTGATTGCCTTCATGCTCTTTCAGTATGTCGGTGACCCGGTGGTGTTCCTTCTGGGGCAGGACGCCACACCGGCGCAGATCCGGCAACTGCGCACCGACCTCGGGCTGGACCGGCCTTTTATCGTCCAGTTCTGGCATTTCCTGGTCAACGCCGCGCAGGGCGAATTCGGCTTGAGCCTGCGACAGGGCGCCAAGGTATCGCGCCTGATTTCCGAACGTTTTCCCGCGACGCTGGAGCTTGCGCTGGTGGCGGCCGTTTTGGCCTTGCTCATCGGTATCCCGATGGGCGTCTATTCGGCGCTGCGCCGCGGCTCGTTCCTGAGCCAGGTGTTCATGACGGTGTCACTGCTGGGTGTTTCATTGCCCACTTTCCTGATCGGTATCCTGCTGATCCTGGTGTTCGCCGTGGGCCTGGGCTGGTTCCCGAGCTTTGGCCGTGGCGAGACAGTGCAGATCGGCTGGTGGAGCACAGGCCTCTTCAAGGCCGACGGCTGGCACCACATCGTCCTGCCGGCCGTGACGCTGGCGGTCTTTCAGCTCACGTTGATCATGCGGCTGGTGCGCGCCGAAATGCTGGAGGTATTGCGCACCGACTACATCAAGTTCGCACGGGCGCGCGGCCTGCCCGACCGGACCATCCATTTCGGCCATGCCTTGCGCAACACGCTGGTGCCGGTAATGACCATTACCGGTCTGCAACTGGGCGGGTTGATCGCCTTTGCCATCATCACCGAAACCGTCTTTCAATGGCCCGGCATGGGCCTGCTGTTCATCCAGGCGGTGACCTTTGCCGACATCCCCGTCATGGCCGCTTACCTGTGCCTGATTGCGCTGATTTTTGTGGCCATCAACCTGGTCGTCGACCTGCTGTATTTCGCAGTGGACCCCCGGCTTCGCGTCGGCAATGCCGCGGGCCACTGATGGCGCAGGCCGCACCCCTTTATTTCATTTTTTACACCCGCAAGTCCTCATCCCTTTCACAAGGAGTTCCTGATGAAATTCAAGTCCAATCTGCTTTCAGCCGCTGTGCTGTGCGGCCTCACGGCCACAAGTTTTATCGCTTCGGCGCAAACCCTGCGAGTCGCCAACCAGGGCGATTCTTTGTCGATGGATCCGCACTCGCTGAACGAATCGCTTCAGCTCAGCGTGACGGGCAATGCCTATGAAGGCCTGGTCATCCGCAACAAGGACCTGAGCCTGGCGCCTGGCCTGGCGACCTCGTGGAAACAGACATCACCTTCCGTATGGCGCTTCGAACTGCGCAAGGGCGTGCAGTTTCACGACGGCACGCCGTTCACCGCCGATGACGTGGTGTTCAGCTTTAACCGCACCCAGGCCGACGGCTCGGACATGAAGAGCTACACCAACGACTTCAAGGAAGTGCGCAAGATCAACGACCATGTGGTTGAGATCGAAACCAAAACACCCTTTCCCATCTTGCCCGACGTGATCACGCTGGTTTACATCATGAGCAAGAAATGGTGCGAAACCAACCAGGCGACCAAACCGGTGGACCGCCGTAAAGGCATTGAAAACGCCGCGTCCTTCCGTGCCAACGGCACCGGCCCTTACCGGGTACGGGAGCGTCAACCCAATGTGCGCACCACCTTTGTCCGCAACGGCACCTACTGGGGCAAGATTGAAGGCAACGTTCAGGAGGTGGTCTTCACCCCCATCGGCAACGACGCCACGCGCGTGGCAGCCTTGCTGTCCGGTGAAGTCGACGTGATGGAGCCCGTGCCGGTGCAGGATATTGACCGTGTCAACAGCAACGCCGCAACCCGTGTTCTGGCCGGACCAGAGCTGCGCACCATTTTCCTGGGCATGGACCAAAAGCGCGACGAACTCCTGTATTCCAGCGTGAAGGGCAARAACCCSTTCAAGGACAAGCGCGTGCGCCAGGCCTTCTATCAGGCCATCGACATCGAAAGCATCAAGAAAACCGTGATGCGCGGCGGCTCCAACCCGACAGCGCTGCTGATTGGCCCCGGTATCAACGGCTTCCAGGCCGACCAGAACAAGCGCTTGCCCTACGACCCTGAAGCCGCCAAAAAACTGATGGCAGATGCCGGCTATGCGAGTGGTTTTGAAGTGTCCATGAACTGTCCGAATGACCGTTATGTGAACGACAGCCGGATTTGCCAGGCTGTGGCAGCCAATCTTTCACGCATCAACGTCAAGATCAACCTCCAGGCTGAAACCAAAGGCACCTATTTCCCCAAGATTTTGCGTCGCGACACCAGCTTTTACATGCTGGGCTGGACACCCGGCACTTATGACGCCCACAACGCCATGAATGCCCTGGTCGCCTGTGTCGACGACAAGGGCGCTGGCCAGTTCAATCTGGGCGCATATTGCAATCCGAAGTTTGACGAACTGACCAGGAAGGTCCAATCCGAAACCGACAAGACCAAGCGCAATGCGATGATCAAGGAAGCGTTCGACATCCACGGGGCCGACATCGGCCACATACCGCTGCACCAGCAGTCGCTGGCCTGGGGCATGAACAAGAAGGTGGAACTGGTCCAGATGGCCGACAACTTCATGTTCTTCAAGTGGATAACTGTGAAGAAGTAAACACCCCCCTGTTGCCTTTTCGCTGCGCGTAGCGGCCTCTCCCCTGCAGGGGACAACAGCAGCGGCCTGGCAAGCCGGTTCCGCGCTGAAGGTAACCTCCCCCCTGTTGCCTTTTCGCTTCGCGTAACGGCCTCTCCCCTGCAGGGGACAACAGCAGCGGCCCGGCAAAGCCGGCTCCGCGCTGTCGCTGGCACAGGACTCGCTTTACTCGACCCTAGTTAATACGGACTACGCATTCTTTTGATGACAAAAACTCTTGCGCGCTGGTTTGACAGCGATGTGGTCCACAGTTTTCGCACCTCGCCGGTTGCGATGCTTGCGGCGGCCATTGCGCTGGTCTGCGTTTTCTGTTCGGTGTTTGCCGGCTGGGTGGCCCCGCATGACCCGTTCAACCTCAGCACACTGGAGCTCAGCGATGCGCGCCTGCCCCCGGCCTGGAGCGCGCAGGGCAGTTCGAAATACCTGCTGGGCACCGATGACCAGGGGCGGGACATTTTATCGGCGCTGATGTATGGCGCGCGCATTTCACTGATAGTGGGCGTGGCCTCTGTCATCCTCTCCATGCTGGCTGGCGTGTCGCTGGGCTTGCTCGCGGGCTTTCGCGGCGGCTGGATCGACGCGGCCCTGATGCGCGTATGCGATGTGATGTCATCTTTTCCGCCAATCCTGGTCGCGCTGCTGATCGCCGGTGTGGGCCGCGCGGTGTTTCCTGACGCGAGTCAGCTCCTCGCCATGGGCGTGCTGATTCTGTCGATCTCGATGGGGCAGGCGGGCTGGGTGCAATACGCGCGCACGGTACGCGGATCAACCATGGTGGAACGCAGCAAGGAATATGTACAGGCCGCACGCGTCACCGGTGTCTCGCCGTTGCGCATCATGCGGCGCCATGTGCTGCCCAATGTGATGGGGCCTGTACTGGTGCTTGCCACCATCCAGGTGGCGACCGCCATCATCACCGAAGCCACGCTGTCCTTCCTGGGTGTGGGCGCGCCGCCCACCTCACCCTCGCTGGGTACGTTGATCCGTGTCGGCAACGACTACCTGTTCTCGGGCGAGTGGTGGATCACCGTGTTCCCGGGCCTGATGCTGGTGTTGATTGCGCTGAGCGTGAATCTGCTCGGTGACTGGTTGCGTGATGCCCTCAATCCCCGTCTAAGGTAGGCCGAAAAATGAATGCCCCCACGCTTGTCATTACGTGTACTAAGCTGCCCCCCGAGGGAGCGCATTTTTCCTTGGGGCGGCCCGGCGGAAAAACCTTACTCATCGCTCACTTCGTGAGCTGAACCGTCAATGAGTCTTTTACAAATCAAGAACCTGGTGGTCGAGTTTCCCGGCCGGCGTGGCACGCTGCGTGCGCTGGACGACATCTCGTTTGACATCGCCCCTGGCGAAATCCTTGGCGTGGTCGGTGAATCGGGCGCGGGCAAGTCGCTGACCGGGGCGGCCATCATCGGCCTGCTGGAGCCGCCCGGGCGCGTGGCGGGCGGCCAGATCCTGCTCGAGGGCGAGCGCATCGACAACCTGCCCCACGAACGCATGCGTCACATCCGGGGGCGCAAGATAGGCGCGATCTTCCAGGATCCGCTGACCTCGCTGAATCCGCTCTACACCATAGGCCGGCAATTGGTGGAAACCATCCAGGCTCATTTGCCCGTCAGCACGCAGGAAGCCCGGGCGCGCGCCATCGAACTGCTGGATGACACCGGCATTCCCGCAGCCGCCCAGCGCATAGACCACTACCCGCATCAGTTCTCGGGCGGTATGCGCCAGCGCGTGGTAATCGCCCTGGCGCTGGCGGCCGAGCCCAAGCTCATCGTGGCCGACGAACCGACCACCGCGCTTGACGTATCGATCCAGGCACAAATCATCACCCTGCTCAAAAATATCTGCCGGCAGCGCGGCGCCGCCGTCATGCTGATCACCCACGACATGGGCGTGATCGCCGAAACCTGTGACCGTGTGGCCGTGATGTATGCCGGGCGGATCGCCGAGATAGGCCCAGTGCACCAGGTGATCAACCACCCCTCGCATCCCTACACGGCGGGCCTGATGGCCGCGATTCCCGACATTACCGTGGAGCGTGAGCGCCTGTATCAGATCGACGGCGCCATGCCGCGCCTGAACGCCATCCCACAGGGATGCGCCTTCAATCCGCGCTGCCCCAAGGCCTTTGAACGCTGCCGCCAGGACAGGCCGGACCTGATGCCGGCCGGCGCCACGCAGGCGGCGTGCTGGTTGCATGACGCGCATGCGGGGGTGGCCGCATGAGCGACATCCTGAATGCCGAAGTATTGCAAAACGCGGCAAAGGTTGGGGAACCGCTGGTCCAGGCGCACGACCTGGCCAAGACTTTCGATGTGTCGCCGCCCTGGCTCAACCGCGTGCTGGAGCGCAAGCCCCGCCTGCTGCTCAAGGCCGTCGACGGCGTAAGCTTCGACATCGAGAGAGGCAAGACGCTGGCACTGGTCGGCGAATCGGGCTGCGGCAAAAGCACCGTCGCCCGCCTGCTAGTGGGTCTCTATGAGCCGACGCGCGGTGGATTGACCTTTGACGGCCAGGATGCGCATTCCGCTTTCAAGACACCCCAGGGCCGGCAATTGCGCAGGCGCATCCAGATGATTTTTCAGGACCCCTATGCCAGCCTGAACCCGCGCTGGACGGTGGAGGACATCATCGCAGAACCGTTGCACGAGCACGGCATTCTGAGTGACAGCGCAGCACTCAAGGAACGCGTGGACGAACTGCTGAGGTCGGTGGGCCTGTCTGCGCTGGACAAGCCCAAGTATCCACATCAATTCTCGGGTGGGCAGCGCCAGCGCATATCGATCGCGCGCGCACTGGCCACGGAGCCCGAGTTCCTGGTCTGCGACGAACCGACCTCGGCGCTGGACGTGAGCGTGCAGGCGCAGGTGCTCAACATCATGAAGGACCTGCAACGAAAGCGCGGCCTGACTTACCTCTTCATCTCGCACAACCTCGCAGTGGTGCGCCACGTCAGCGACCACGTCGGCGTGATGTACCTGGGCCGCGTCGTGGAACTGGCCGACAAGCACAGCCTGTTCGGCACACCGCGCCATCCCTACACACGCATGCTGCTGGATGCCATCCCCAAGATGCACGACACCGGCCGCGCCCGCACCCCTGTGTCGGGCGAAGTGCCCAATCCGCTGAACCCGCCCACCGGCTGCACCTTCCACCCACGTTGCCCGCATGCCAACGAGCGTTGCCGCAGCGAACGGCCGGAGTTTCTGCAGCTCGAAGGCGTTCGTGTGGCCTGCCATGCGGTTGAAGAGGGCCGAATTTAGGGAACAAATACCAAGAACCCAGGCACGGCCATGCAAAGCGGAACCGGCTTGGTTAATATGTACTCTCAGGGGACACCGCCATGAAAATCATTGAATCCATCCTGGCCGGGGCGGCCGACATCGCTGCCGTGCGCCGCGACATCCACGCCCATCCCGAACTGTGCTTCCAGGAAGTACGCACTGCCGACGTGGTCGCGCAAAAGCTCGAATCCTGGGGCATCCCGATTCACCGCGGCATGGGCACCACCGGCGTGGTGGGTATCGTGCACGGCCGCGACGGCGGCGCTTGTGGCCGGGCCGTGGGGCTGCGCGCCGACATGGACGCGCTGCCCATGCAGGAGTTCAACAAATTCCCCCATGCCAGCACGCGGCAGGGCAAGATGCACGCCTGCGGCCATGATGGCCACACCGCGATGCTGCTGGCCGCGGCACGCCACCTCTCGCAGAACCGAGACTTTGACGGCACGGTCTACCTGATCTTCCAGCCGGCCGAGGAAGGCGGCGGCGGCGCGCGCGAGATGATCAAGGACGGCCTCTTTGAAAAATTCCCCGTCGAAGCGGTCTTTGGCATGCACAACTGGCCGGGCGCGCCTGTCGGCACTTTCGCGGTCAGCGCGGGGCCAGTGATGGCATCAAGCAACGAGTTCAAGATCACCATACGCGGCAAGGGCAGCCACGCCGCGATGCCGCACTTCGGCATCGACCCTGTGCCTATCGCCTGCCAGATGGTGCAGGGCTTCCAGACCATCATCAGCCGCAACAAAAAACCGGTTGATGCGGGCGTCATCTCGGTGACCATGATTCACGCCGGAGAAGCGACCAACGTGGTGCCAGACTTCTGCGAGTTGCAGGGCACAGTGCGCACGTTCAGCATTGAAGTGCTGGACATGATTGAAAAGCGCATGAAGGAAGTGGCCGAACACACCTGTGCCGCGTTTGAAGCACGCTGCGAATTCGAGTTCACGCGCAACTACCCGCCCACGGTCAACAGCGCCGCCGAGGCCGACTTCGCACGCCGGGTGATGAGCGACATCGTGGGGCCGGCCAACGTGCTGCCGCAGGAGCCCACCATGGGCGCCGAAGACTTCGCCTACATGCTGCAAGCCAAACCCGGCGCCTACTGTTTCATTTCCAACGGAGACGGCGCGCACCGCGACATGGGCCACGGCGAAGGGCCCTGCACGCTGCACAACCCGAGCTACGACTTCAACGACGACCTGATCCCCCTGGGTGGCACCTACTGGGTCCAGCTGGCTACGCGCTGGCTGGGCACGGTTCCTGAGGTGCGCCCCTGACAACGCCAACAACACCATGAACACACACGCGGCTTTTTCAGCCAGTTATGCGGCTGCGCGCGCCAAATTCCTCGAGGCGGCTCGCGCCGCCGGCATGGCGCTTCGCGCCTATGAACACCCGCTGAAGGGCCGCGACGGCGAAACCCTCGCGATGGATGTGGCCCTGGACGGCTCACCTGACGCAAACAAGCTCTTTATCGTCAGCAGCGCTTGCCACGGCGTGGAAGGCTACTGTGGCTCGGGTGTGCAGGTGTATGCCGCACAGGACGCCGAATGGCGCGCCAAGGCCCGCGCGGGCGGTGTGGCAGTGCTCTACATTCACGCGATCAATCCTCACGGCTTTTCCCATGCACGGCGCACCACGCACGAAAACGTGGACTTGAACCGCAACTTCCATGACTTCGGCCAGCCCTTGCCTGTCAATGAGGCTTACCGCGAGCTCCACGATTTGCTGCTACCCGCGCGGTGGCCCCCTACAAGCGAAAACCAGGCCGCCATTGCGGCCTACATTGACACCCGTGGTGTGGCACGCTACCAGGCGGCCGTGTCGCAAGGCCAGCACGAATACGCCGATGGCATGTTTTTCGGCGGGACGGAGCCAACGTGGAGCAATCGCACCTTGCGCGAAGTGCTGCAAACATTCGGGCAACGGGCTAAACGCATCGCCTGGATGGACCTGCACACAGGACTGGGCCCCAGCGGGATTGGTGAGCGCATTTTTGCCTGCGACAACGATCCCATAGCCCTGGCACGCGCGCGCGCCTGGTGGGACGGCGGCGGCGCCACCCCCGTCACCTCGTTCTACGACGGCTCCTCCAGCTCGGCGCACCTGACGGGTTTGATGTGGGCGTCGGTTCCCGACGAATGCCCACAGGCCGAATACACCGGCATGGCCATGGAATACGGTACGGTGCCCATTCTGGACGTCATTGCCGCCCTGCGTGCCGATCACTGGCTGCACAAGCATCCTGAGATGCCCGCGGAGCAACAGGCGACGATCAAGCGGCAGATGATGAACGCGTTTTATGTCGACACGGACGAATGGCGCTCGCAAATCGTGGCTCAGGCGCGCCAGGCCATGTTCCAGACCGTGAGCGGACTGAACACCCCCTGAACCAGGGCCGCATAATGACTCGGGTGCAGCCATTGCAGCAGCCCTCTTTTCAACCCGAGCACGAAAGCCGCGCCATGCCGTCCGACGCCGATCTGCAACTCCAGCTCAAGCAGCTGCAACAGCAATACCAGGGGTTAGAGGCCGACTACCGGAATTTGCAGCTTGAAAAGCAAAAGCAGGAGACATCCGCCACCCTGTGGCTGGAACAGCGAACCCGCGAACTTCAGGTCGAAGCGCTGGAGCAAAAAAAAGCCGAAACCCTGCAACGGGTTTTTTACCGCATTGCCGAGCGTGCAGCAGCAGATCTCTCTTTCTACGATTTCCTGCAGTCGGTTCACGGCTTGCTGGGAGAGCTGCTGTATGCCAAAAATTGCTATGTGTGTCTGTACGACGCGCAGAAACACCGAAAGGATTTCCCCTATTACGTGGACGAGCGCGATGGCGATGCGCTGCAACTGAGCAATGTGCCGTACCGCAGGGGTCTGACCGAATTCGTCCTGAGTACCGGCAAGCCGCAAATTATTGACGCCATGCGCCTGAAGGTACTGGAAGCCGCCGGTGATGTGACGGAAGGCAGTGGCGACATGACTTTCAGTTCCTGGYTGGGCGTGCCCATGCACATACGCGGCACCATAGGCGGCGTACTCGCAGTGCAGGGCTATGAACCGGGCGTGGCCTACAGCGACACCGATGCCGACATCCTGTCCTTTGTCGCCAACCACGTCAGCAGTGCGATTGAACGCTATCAGGCGCTGGATGAATTGCGTAAATCGGAAGAGCGCTACCGCACGGTGATTGAAAACGTCGGTGTCGGCGTGGTGGTTGTGCAGGACGGCCGCATGGTATTTGCCAACCCCAGCCTGGAGCGCATCGTGGGCCATCCGCGGGAGTACCTGCTGTCCCAGCCCTACACCGCGACCGTCCACCCCGACGACCTGCCGGTGATGCGCGAGCGCCACGAGCGTCGCCTGCGGGGCGACGAGGTCGACTCGATGTACGGTTTTCGCGTGATCACCCAGGCTGGCGAAGTTCGTTCGCTGGAGCTCTCCGCCGTGCAGATCGAATGGGGCAAGCGCGAGGCGACCCTGATCTTCGTGGTAGATGCGACGGCCCGCTTGCAGGCCGAACTGACGCAGCGCCAGACCCTGCAGCGGCAAACCGAGCTCAATGACATGAAGTCGCGCTTCATCTCGGTGGCGTCGCATGAATTCCGCACGCCGCTGGCCTTTATCCTGTCGTCCGCCGAACTCCTCAAGCACTACGGCGACCGCCTGCCCGAGCCCGAAAAAGCCGACGTCATCGCCACCATAGAAACCGGCGTACAACGCATGACCCAGATGCTGGACCGCGTGCTGCTGCTGGGCAAGGTGGAGGCCCAAATGCTGGCGTTCCAGCCGGCAGAGATCAATCTGCAACTGCTTTGCCAGAACCTGGTGGAAGATGCGCGCATCCAGTATTCAGAGGCGGGCTGCGAGCTGATCCTGGAATTCGGGGCCCGGCCGGAGATCGGGATTTTTGATGAAAAGCTGCTGCGCCATATCTTCGGCAACCTGCTGTCCAACGCCATCAAGTATTCGCCGCAAGGCGGAAAAGTCTCTTTTCGCGTGTTTTCGTTGGAGGGACGTGTGGCCTTTGAGGTGGCGGACCAGGGCATAGGCATTCCGGCCGAAGAGCTTCCCCACCTTTTCGAATGGTTCCACCGGGCCAGCAATGTCGKCGAAATCCAGGGCACGGGCCTGGGGCTGGCCATCGTCAAAAATTCGGTCGACCTGCACGGCGGCCACATCAACGTAACCAGCGTCGTGGGCCAGGGCACGCGCTTTACCGTCACGATTTGAGTCGCGGAACCTGGCCAAACCAGCCAGCGCATCGGGCAGATTGGGGAAACCGGGGTAAGGCTATAAGATGGATACCAGCTCGGCACTGCGACAGAGCCTGCCGGGTAGCTCAGGGAAATCAGCCCCGCCCACGATGAAATGCGGGGACTTCAATGCGAAAGAAAAATGGCGCGCATTCTGGTGATTGAAGATGAATCCCATATCCGGGACAACCTGCTGCGCTTTGTCCGGCTGGAGGGCCACGAAGGCCTGGCAGCGGCAGACGGCCATGCCGGCCTGCAAGTGGCCAGAGAGCAGCAGCCGGACCTGATTTTTTGCGATGTGATGATGCCGCTGATGAACGGCATGGAGGTTCTGGCCGCGCTGCAATCGGAACCTGCCCTCAAGCAGGTGCCCTTTGTGTTCC
>NZ_JBFUAZ010000020.1:0-19376 GCF_056406035.1 Polaromonas sp. P1_E1_2
GTCTTGGCCATGGCCTGGAAGAGGCCCGAGTTCACCGCGCCGGCCGAAATCACTTCCACCAGCTTTTGCGGCTGAATGCCCGCCAGTGCGCCCACGGCAAAGGCCTCGGCGGTAGCCGTGCAAATTGCCTGGCCGATGAAGTTGTTGAGCAGTTTGATCACATGCCCGGCGCTGGGGCCGCCTACGTGAAAGATGTTTTCGCAATAGGCGGCCAGTACCGGCCGGATTTTGTCGAACACGGCCTGCTCTGCGCCCACCATGGTGTTGAGCTTGCCGAGCTCGGCTTCCACCGGCGTGCGCGCCAGTGGTGCATCCACCAGCGTCGCACCGCGCTCGGCGCATAGGGCGGCCAGGCGGCGTGTGGATTCGGGTTCGCTGGTGGAGGTGTCGATCACGATCAACCCGGCGCGCGCCTTTGACAGTACGCCATTGGCCCCGAGCAGGGTCTCTTCGACCTGCGGCGATCCCGTCACGCAAATAATCACCGCGTCGCACGCGCCCAATTCGGCGGGGCTGGCGGCCTGCTTCGCACCGGCGGCCAGTAGGTCGGCCACGCGTTCCGTATTGCGGTGCACGGTCAGGCTGACGTTGAATCCCTTGGCCTGCAGGTTGCGTGCAATGCCGTGTCCCATGAGGCCCGATGCGCCGATAACGCCGATGTGTTTCATGCTGTCTCCTGAAAAGTGGTTGAGAAAAAAGCCAGAAAATCTTTGGGTCAATAAAGACCCTTGACGCGTGCCTGCAACCGGGCCAGCCCGAGTAAGGCGTCGGTATAAGGTGTGGGCACGGCCGTCAGTTGCCCCAGCTCGCGCACGGCCGTCACCAGTGCGTCCAACTCGACCGGTTTGCCGGCTTCCACGTCCTGCAGCATGGATGTCCTGAATGCGCCCAGCTTGCGTGTGATGACATGTCGCTCCGCAGGGGTCTGGTTGATCGGGATGCCGATGCGCGCCCCGATTTCCTTGGCTTCGAGCATCACGCTGTGGGTGAAACCCGTCACCAGTTCATCGTCCAGGACGCGGTCCATGGTCGCGCCGGTTAGCGCGCTGATCGGGTTGGCGGTCATGTTGCCCCAGAGCTTGAACCAGATGTCTTTCTGGATCTGCCCGGACACCGGCGCTTCAAAGCCGGCTTTTTCAAGCAAGGCCGCAAGTTGCTGCACCCGGGAGGTTTTCTCGCCGGAGGGCTCACCGATGATGAGCTTGTTGCCGAAGTGGTGGTGCACCTGGCCGGGCTCATCCAGCGAGCAGCTGGCATGCACCACGCAGCCGACGATGTGCTTTGCCGGAATGGCCTGCGCCACCTCGCCGCCGGGGTCCACTGAGGTCAACTGGGTGCCTTCAAGCGTCCCGCCGAACCCCTGCAAAAACCACCAGGGCACGCCATTCATGGCGGTCAGGACCATCGTTTCAGGGCCAATCAGCGGCGCGATCCGGCGCACCACCTCGGGCAGCGAAGGCGCTTTGACGGCCAGCACCACCAGGTCCTGCACGCCGAGGTCGGTTGGCGAGGCGCTGGAAGCCACGGCTTGCGACGTGATCTTGCCGCCCTGGTTCAGCCGCAGCCCGTGCAGCTGCAGGGCATCGAGCGTAGCGCCGCGCGCTATCACGCTGACGCGGCAACCTGCGTGAGCCAGCCCGTGGCCTATCCAGCCGCCAATGGCACCGGCGCCATAAATACATACCTTCATTGTTTCATGTCTCCATTTCCAAATTCCAAAAGCGGAAGGCCAGCAGGGGCCGCGGAACCGGCTTTGCCGGGCCGCAGGCGCAGCGCCCCCTCGGGGGGCAGCGCAGTACGCGAAGCGACAAGCGTGGGGGCTCTACTTCTAACCTTCAGGTGTAAAACCCACCGCCTTGACCAGCGGGCCCCATAACTCGGTGTCGGCCTTGAGCATGGCGGCCAGCTGTGCGGGCGAGGTCGGCGCTGCTTCCAGATAAGACACGGCCAGGCCGTCAATCACGTCCTGTGAGGCCAGCGCGGAGCGGATGCCGGCATTCAGGCGCTGCACCACATCCTGCGGCGCTTTGGCGGGCAGGAAGAAGCCGAACCATTCGGTGAACGCCATGTCCTTGAAGCCTTGCTCCAGCAGCGTCGGCGTGTTGGGGGTGAAACGACTACGTTTGGGGCCGCTGGTCGACAGCAGGCGGCACTTGCCCGATGCGACATGCTGGGTGAACTCGCCGGTAGGGCCCGACACGGCGGCAATCTGCCCGCCCACCATGTCCAGCACGGCTGGCTGGGTGCCGCGAAAAGCCACGTGGCGCAAGTCCACGTTGCCGGCCCGGCCCAGCAGCGCGCCGATGAAGTGCGGCGATGAGCCGGCGGCCGGTGAGCCGAAGTTGGCCTGGCCTGGGTTGGCCTTGCACCAGGCAAGAAAGTCCGGCACGTTTTTGACGCTGGCCGGCACCAAGGGGCCGACGGCGAAGCCGTAGTCGAAGATCGCGCCGGCAGATACCGGGGTCAGGTCGGCGACCGGGTCGTACGGCAGTTTCTTGTAGGTGTGCGGGTAGATGCCCAGCATGGACATGGGCGTCAGCAAAACGGTAGCGCCGTCGGGCGCGGCGGATTTGACGAACTGCACGGCGATTTGCCCGCCCGCGCCGGTCTTGTTTTCCACCACGGCGCTTTTGGCATATCCGGGGTGCAGCTTGTCGGCGACGCGGCGCGACACGATATCGGCGGTGCCGCCGGGCGCGAAGCCGACGATGACCTTGGTGCTTTCAAGGGCCTGGGCCCAGGCGCGCTGGCCGATGCCTGTGAGCAGTGCTGCAGCACTGGATGACTGGATGAGCTGGCGGCGCGAAATGTTCATGGTGTGTCCTCGTGAATCGGTGGGGGCTGCCGTGGCGCCGTGGCGGGCACGAAAAAGCCATTGTTGTGCAAGATGCGATTTTGTGCAGGATCAGGCGGCATCCAGATGCGCGGCGAGGTTGTTGCGCTTGCCTTCATACAAGGGCATGCCCTCGTCGATTTGCAATGTCATGCCCACAGCGTGCTGCGCGAACACTGCATCCAGGTGTGCACTGGCGCTGGCCAGCAGGGCGTCGCCGGCCCGCTTTTTCATGGCTTCGCTGCGGCCGGGGGTGATCAGGAGGTTCAGGTAGATAAAAGCGCGGTCGGGCCGCCCGTCCGCCACCGCAAAGTGTTGTGCCGGCCAGGCCATGACCCGCGTACCGGCCACCGGGAAAAGCGGCGCCACCCCGTCTTCTCCACGCAGGGCCACCAGTGTGGCGGCCAGCGTGTGGCACAAGGCGTTCATGTCGGTGAGGCTATCCAGGTTGGCGGTGTATTGAATGTTCAGGTGAGGCATGACGGAGTCTGGTGGGCTTGGCGGGTTGCACGGATGAACAGGACCCGCCATCATTACCAAAACGCAAAGGCTGGTTATTTATACAGTAATATCACGCATGGCTAAAGACAAAACGATTTACACCTGCACCGAATGCGGCGGCACCAGCCCCAAATGGCTGGGCAAATGCCCGCACTGCAATGCCTGGAACACGCTGATCGAGTCGGCCGCGGAAAACAGTGCGCCGGTCAAGAACCGCTACAGCAGCCAGTTCCAGTCACTGGCCAAGGCCTCTGACGTCACCGCCCTGGCCGACATCGAAGCCACCGACATGGAGCGCACGCCGACCGGGCACGAAGAGCTGGACCGCGTGCTGGGCGGCGGCATTGTCGAAGGCGGCGTGGTGCTCATTGGCGGTGACCCTGGCATCGGCAAGTCCACCTTGCTGCTGCAGGCGCTGGATTCATTGCAGCGCGCCGGGCTCAACACCTTGTACGTGACCGGCGAGGAGAGCGGCGCGCAGGTCGCGCTGCGTTCACGCCGGCTGGGGTTGGACGGCTCGCAGGTCAAGGTGCTGGCGGARATCCAGCTMGAAAAAATCCTCGCCACGCTGGAGGCCACGCAGCCCGCCATCGCGGTAATCGACTCCATCCAGACGGTGTATTCCGACCAGCTCACGTCGGCGCCCGGCTCGGTGGCGCAGGTGCGTGAATGCGCGGCGCACCTGACGCGCGCCGCCAAGTCCAGCGGCGCGTGCATCGTGCTGGTGGGCCATGTGACCAAAGAAGGCGCGCTCGCCGGGCCGCGCGTGCTCGAGCACATGGTCGACACCGTGCTGTACTTTGAAGGCGACACGCATTCCAGCTTTCGCCTGGTGCGCGCCATCAAGAATCGTTTCGGCGCCGTCAACGAAATCGGTGTGTTCGCCATGACGGAAAAAGGCCTCAAAGGCGTGGCCAACCCGAGTGCGATCTTTTTGAGCCAGCACAGCGAGCCCGTGCCCGGCAGCTGCGTGCTGGTCACGCTGGAGGGCACGCGCCCCATGCTGGTTGAAATCCAGGCGCTGGTCGACAACGGCGGGCCCAGCCCGCGGCGCCTCTCGGTGGGCCTGGACCGGGACCGCCTTGCCATGCTGCTGGCGGTGCTGCACCGCCACGCCGGCGTCGCCTGCATGGACCAGGACGTGTTCGTCAACGCCGTGGGCGGCGTGCGCATCAGCGAGCCGGCAGCCGACCTGGCCGTGATGCTGGCCATCACCTCGTCCTTGCGCGGCAAGCCGCTGCCCAAGGGTTTCATCGCCTTTGGCGAGGTCGGGCTGGCCGGAGAAGTGCGCCCGGCCCCGCGCGGCCAGGAGCGCCTGAAGGAGGCCGCCAAGCTGGGTTTTAGCGTAGCCGTGGTGCCCAAGGCCAACGCGCCCAAGAAACCGATTGAAGGCCTCACCATCCACGCCGTCGAGCGCGTGGAAGAGGCCATGGAAGTGGTGCGCAGCCTGAGCTGAGGCATTGCACAATCAGGGCCATGAAACTCGCCGTCATCTCCGACATTCACGGTAACCTGCTGGCGCTTGAGGCCGTGCTGGCGGACATTGCCGGGCAGGGCGTTGACCAGACCGTGAATCTGGGCGACATCCTGAGCGGCCCGTTGCAACCCGCGGAAACCGCCGACCTGCTGATGGCCCGCAACTTCACCACCATCCGCGGCAACCACGAGCGGCAGGTGCTGGAATTGCTGGACCAGGGCCAGCATCTCGACCCACTCGGTACCGACGGCTACACCGCGGGCCAGCTGACGTCGGCGCAGGTGGCGTGGATCAGGTCGCTGCCCACGCGCCTGGAGCTGGCGGGCGGTGACGTGCTGCTGTGCCACGGAACGCCCGGCAGCGATTTGATCTACTGGATGGAAACCACGGTGCCCGGTTTTCCTGACGCGCATCCGACGGGTATCCGGCCCGCCACGGCCGAAGAAGTTTTCCTGCGGCTTGGCGACGAGAGCCCCCAGGCGCATTCGCTGGTTCTTTGCGGCCACACCCATGTGCCGCGCATGGTCCAGTGCGGCAACCTGCTTGTCGTCAATCCCGGCAGCGTCGGCCTGCAGGCCTATGACGACGACCATCCTCACCCGCATGTGGTGGAAAACGGCGCGCCGCACGCGCGTTACGCGGTCGTCGAAAAAACCGCCCAAGGCTGGCGGGCGGACCTGCGCGCGGTGCCCTATGACCATATGACGGCATCCAAAGCGGCATTTGGGCGCGGGCGCCCCGACTGGGCGTATGCCCTGGCGACCGGTTGGGCACAACGCGGCAGTTAACAAAGTGCTATTAAAAACATAGCTGCTGGCGCAATATCTGATTGGGCAGCAGCCACTTTTGGCTTAAAAAGAGCCCGCCACGCTGCCTGGAGGCCGCTTTCGGCGGTTTTTTCATGCGGCTACGCACTCCCCGCAGCGCCGGCGCCCCGGGTGGCTGCGAAAATAAGGCCATGAACTTCCAGAAAATCATTGTTCCCGTGGCCGGCATCGCCGGGGTCTTGCTGGCGTACCGCTTTTACGGCTGGGCCGGTGTAGCCGCCGCCGCCAGCGCCCTCGTGATGTGGGTGCTGCTGCATTTCACCCGCATGATGCAGGTCTTGAAGCGTGCAGCCAACCGGCCCATCGGTCATGTCGACAGCGCGGTCATGCTCAACGCCAAGCTCCGGCCCGGCATGACATTGCTGCATGTGGTGGCGATGACGCGGGCGCTGGGCCTGCTGCAGTCGGCCAAGGACGAGCAGCCCGAAATCTTCCGCTGGACAGACGGTTCCGAGTCGCATGTCACCTGCACCTTTGTGGGCGGCAAACTGTCGCACCATGAACTCTTCCGCCCGGCGCCCGCGGATTCGCCCGAGGCCGGGGGCGCAGCGCCACCCGCACCGTAAAATCGGACTTTCGGGCTTTGCACCGCCTCCCGGGGTTGCCGGCAGGCGGGTGCGGCCGATGGCCAAAAATCATTCCACGACACTCATCACAGGATCAGCATCATGTCCCCAGTAGCACCTTCCATGGCAGACCGCGACGGCAAAATCTGGATGGACGGCCAGATGGTCGACTGGCGCGACGCCAAGATCCACGTGCTGAGCCACACCCTGCATTACGGCTGCGGCGCGTTTGAAGGCGTGCGGGCCTACAACGCCCAGGGCGGCACGGCGATTTTCCGGCTGCAAGAGCACACCGAGCGCCTCTTCAACAGCGCCAARATCCTGCGCATGAAGATTCCCTTTAGCCAGGACGAAGTCAACGAAGCCACGAAAGCCGTCGTGCGCGAGAACAAGCTGGAGTCCTGCTACATCCGCCCGCTGACCTGGATCGGTTCGCAAAAACTCGGCGTCAGCCCCAAGGGCAACCAGATCCACCTGATGGTCGCGGCCTGGCCCTGGGGCGCCTACCTTGGCGAAGAAGGCATGAAGCGCGGCATCCGTGTGAAGACTTCCAGCTACACCCGCCACCACGTCAACATCACCATGACGCAGGCCAAGGCGGTGAGCAATTACACCAACTCCATCCTCGCCAACATGGAAGCGCTGGATGACGGCTACGATGAAGCGCTGCTGCTCGACGCGTCGGGCTTTGTCAGCGAAGGCGCGGGCGAAAACATTTTTGTGATCAAGGGCGGCGTGGTCTACACGCCCGACCTGTCTGCCGGCGCCCTCAACGGCATCACGCGCAACACCATCCTGCACATCTGCAAGGACCTGGGCCTGGAACTCGTGCAAAAACGCATCACGCGCGACGAGGTGTATATCTCCGACGAAGCCTTCTTCACCGGCACGGCCGCCGAAGTCACGCCCATCCGCGAACTCGACCGCATTGAAATCGGCGCCGGCTCGCGCGGCCCCATCACCGAGAAAATCCAGAGCGCGTTCTTTGACATCGTCAACGGCCGCAATCCCAAGTACGCTCATTGGTTGGCGAAAGTGTGAGCCCCCACGCTTGTCACTGCGTGTACTACGCTGCCCCCCGAGGGGGCCGTGCCTTGCTTGGGGCGGCCCGGCGCGGCGGCGTCTTTAACTAAAAAGGACTTTATGACCACGACGACTCTCCATTCATCCGCTGTCGAACTGCTGGCCTCCGACCTGAACGCCCAGGGCGGGGTCTACTGCCCCAGCCCCAAAGCCGACATGAAAATCTGGAACAGCCACCCCAAGGTCTACCTGGACGTGGCCCGCACCGGCCAGGCCAAGTGCCCGTATTGCGGCACKGTTTACGCGCTGAAAGCCGGCGAGCACTTCGGCGCTGGACATTGACCCACCCCCGAATCGGCCTGCGGCCGCTTCCCCCTCAAGGGGGCGCCATCTGCGGCCCGGCAAAGCCGGTTTCGCGCTGGCATTGGAAGGGAAGTCCACATGCCTGAGTCACTAATAATTTCGCCACAATGGATCGGGGATGCGGTGATGACGGAGCCGCTGATGCGCCGCCTGCATGCGCGTGGCGAACGCCTCACGGTAGGCGCCTTGCCCTGGGTGGCGCCGGTTTACCGGGCGATGCCGCAGGTGGCCGATGTCATTGAGTTCCCTTTCGCGCACGGCGGCCYGCAATTCCGCGAGCGTCGTGCGATCGCCAAACGCATCGAGGGCCGCTTCGACAAGGCCTATGTGCTGCCCAACTCGCTGAAAAGCGCGTTGCTGCCTTTTCTGGCCAGCATTCCGGAGCGCATCGGCTACTTTGGCGAAGCCCGCGTGGGCCTGCTCACGCACCGGCTTAAAAACCCCAAGAACAAGCCCCCCATGGTGGCGTTTTATTCAGCGTTGAGCGGTGGGGCGGACCTCGACAAAGACCGGCCGCAACTGCAGATGGCGCCAGCTGAAATTKAGCAGGTTCTGGCTGAACTGGGCCTGCAACGTGGCGGCTATTACGTGTTTGCGCCCGGTGCCGAATACGGCCCTGCCAAGCGCTGGCCCGCCCGTCACTTTTCAGAACTCGCCGCGCGGCTGGCTTTGCCGGTGATGTTGCTGGGCTCCGGCAAGGAAGCGGCGCTCTGCGAAGAAATTGCCGCGCCGGTGAACGCAGCGCAGCCCGGCAAGTGCCTGAACTTCGCGGGCAAGACCTCGCTGGTACAGGCGCTGTGCCTGATCGCCGCAAGCCAGAGCACGGTCAGCAATGACTCGGGACTGATGCACGTGGCTGCGGCCTTCGGTGTGTCGCAAGTGGCGATCTTCGGCTCATCCAGTCCGCTGCACACGCCGCCATTAAGCGACAAGGCCACTGTGCTGTGGCTCAAAGCCGATGCAGCCTACCAGCCGCCGCTGGACTGCGCACCCTGCTTCGAGCGCGAATGCCCGCTGGGCCATACGCGCTGCCTGAACGATTTGGGCGCCGAGCGGGTGCTTGCGGCGCTGCCACCGGTTTCCCGGGTGGAAAGTTAGGCCGGTCAGGCGGGGAAGGCCGCCAGCGGCGAAAAACCCGGTTTGCCCTGGGTCGGCGTACGCGCCACATTCATCACCCAGCACACCATCACAAAATAGCCGGCGAGGCTGACCAGCTCGACCACACCCTGTTCGCCGAAAGTTTCCACTGCCGCGGCGTAGGTGGCGTCGCAGCAGCCATGCTGGCGCAGCACTTCGAACGTGAGGTCCAGCGCGACGGCCTCATCGGCGGCCGGTTCACGGGGCTGCCTGCCTTCGGCGATCGCGTCCACAGTGGCCTGGCTCACGCCCGCAGCCACCGCCAGCGGCGCATGCATCAGCCATTCAAACTGGTTGGCGGTATGGCGGGCCGCCACGCAGGTAATGAGTTCGCGGACGCGCGCGTCCAGCGTGCTTTCAAAGCGCAGGTAAGCCCCCACGTCGCCAATGCGGCCCATGAGCTGCGGGCTGCGCAGCAGGGGAATGAAGGGGCCAAACACGGCCTTGCGCGGGCCGGCGATCAGTGCGTCCGCAGCGGCCTGCTGCGCGGGTGACATGGCCTCCCGCGGCATCAGCGGCATCCGGTCTTCGGCAAGCGGGAAGAAGCCCTGGGGGACGGCGAGAGTTGGGGGTGTGGTGGCAAGGCTCATGGGGTTCCTGTGGGTGGCTGAATCCCTGAGCGTATCAAAGGGCGCTCCGCCATGTCTTCAGGCAAAAAAAAGCCACCGCGAGGTGGCTTTTGCAAACTTCTTCCGTGAGGAAGATGTCGTTGGGAATCATTGAAATGCTTCACCGACGTTTGGTTTTTTAGTCCCTTTTAATTCCCCTGTTCCCCTACCCATTGTTGTGACAGCAACGGAAAGAAATGTCGGTGATTACACCCTGTCTGACCATTCTCCAAATAGAGGAGACACGCGGTTTAGTGTTGTTGGAGGCCATTTTTCGTGATTTATTTCACGTTTATGGATGGACAACCGGCAATTCAACAACAAAAGTCGCGCCGCCGCCGGGCCGGGCTTCGCAGCGAACGCTGCCCCCATGGCGCTGGCTGATCGACTTCACCAGGGCCAGGCCGAGCCCCACGCCGCCTTCGCGTTCACTGGCGCCGGGCAGGCGGTAAAAAGGCTCAAAAATACGCTCACGCTGCTCGGCGGGCACGCCTGGGCCGCGGTCATGGACCTTGATCACGGCCCGCTGTTTTGCCCCGGCCCGGGCCTGTGCCAGCTCCAGGCTGATCTCGCCGGTGCTATAGCGCCGCGCGTTTTCCARCAGATTACGGATCAGCCGGCGCAAGAGGCGTGGAGAACCCTGCACCGTCAGGCTGTGGCTATCGGCATCAATGCCCAGACCGGCGCCAGGGCCGCTGGCATCCTGGTCCAGCTCGGCGCTCAATTCCGCATTGACGCGCGAGCATTCTTCCGCCGCCAGGCCGGTGAGGTCCAGGGTTTCAAAAGGCTCCGCGTCGGCCTGCTTGGCGTCGAGGCGGCTGGCCAACAGGATCTCATCGATCAGTTGGTCGAGTTCGGAGATGCTGCGGGAAATTTCCTTGCGCTGCGGCGATGCGGCGTCGGTGCCCATGAGTTCCAGCCCCATGCGGATACGCGCCAGCGGTGAGCGCAATTCGTGCGACGCGTTGGCCAGCAGCGATTTGTGCGACTCCATCAGGGTTTCGATACGCTCGGCCGCGTGGTTGAAGCGCCTGGCCAGGAAGGCCACCTCGTCCTTGCCGTCTGCATTGACGCGGGCCGACAAATCACCGGCGCCCCAGCGCTCCACGCCGCGCTGCAGGGCTTCCAGCCGCAGCGTCAACCTTCGCATCACGGGGTAGGCGCCCAGCGCCACGGCCAGGCCGACGACGACCAGCATCCAGCCAAAACCAAACGGAGGGCGATTCCACGGGTTATTGCCGGGTGGGCGTTTGGGCCGCGGCAACACCAGGTTCAGCGTCTGGCCGTCTTTGGTCAACACGTCAAATTCCAGGCCGTCACCGGGTTTGCGGTCGGGCTTGGTCTGCGCCGTGCCGATGACTTCGCCCTTGTCGTTGTGCACCAGCACTTCGCGTATCGGCAGCTGCGGCGGGTCGGCGCTCAGGCGCCACGCCGCGCCCACCAGAAAAGTGAGGACCAGCACTGTAGCGACAACAGCCAGCCAGATTCGCACATAGAGGTGCGATGTAAAACGTCCCCACATAAGAATCTAGTCCTGCTGTTTGGCAAAAACGTAGCCGACACCGCGCACCGTCAGAATGCGCTTGGGGTCTTTTGCGTCGGCCTCGATGGCGCTGCGGATGCGGCCCATGTGCACGTCGATGGAACGGTCAAAGGCCTCGAGTTCGCGGCCGCGTACGGCTTCCATGATCTGGTCGCGGCTCAGCACGCGGCCTGCACGTTCGGCCAGCGCCACCAGCAGGTCGAACTGGTAAGACGTCAGCTCGCAGGTGTTGCCGGACACCGATACGGTGCGTGCATCGCGGTCAATCTCCAGCGAACCGAAGCGCATGACCTTGTGGCCGCCGCTGGAGGCTGCCGCACCCGTTTCGCCGCCGCGGCGCAGCACGGCCCGGATGCGCGCCAGCAACTCGCGCGGCTCGAAAGGTTTGGGCAGGTAGTCGTCAGCGCCAATTTCCAGGCCGACGATGCGGTCCATCGGGTCGCCTTTGGCCGTCAGCATCAGCACGGCGGTGTTGGCGTTTTCGCTGCCCTGGCCCTTGATGCGCCGGCACACTTCCAGGCCGTCCATGTCGGGCAGCATCAGGTCGAGGATGACCAGATCGGGCGTTGCAGCTTCCAGCGCTGCCAGGCCCGCCGCGCCGTCGGCCGCGTGGGTAAAACCGTAGCCCGACTGGCGAAGGTATTCGCCCACCATATTGGCCAGGCGGGTATCGTCTTCAATCATCAAAAGCTGTTGGGTCATGGCTGGTCCTCGTGTGCAGGTGTTCCCCGTGGGGTGGAATCACAATGAAATTCATGGTGCGCCGGGCGCAACAATCCCGCTTGAAGCCACCGTAAAGTTACGGTAAACCGGGGCAGCGAGCCTCCAGCATACTCCGTGCACGGCACGTCCGCCATGGTGCGGAATTGCTATTGAATTAATAGCTGCTTGCGCTTATTCCTTCTGGGCTTGCGGCGTTTTAAGTCGTGAAGCAAAACCCACCAGAACCAGCACCGGCAGGCCCAGCAAGGCTGTTGCGGTGAAGAAGTTGCTGTAGCCAAAGGCGTCCACATACTTGCCCGAATAACCGGCAAGGAACTTGGGCAGCAATAGCATCATCGAGCTGAAGAGCGCGTACTGGGTGGCCGAGTAATTGATGTTGGTGAGGCTCGACAGGTAGGCAATGAAGGCGGCCGAGGCGATACCACTGGAAAGGTTGTCTGCCGAAATCACGAAGATCAACGCGTTGACGTCGTGCCCGCGCGTGCCCAGCCAGGCAAACAGCAGGTTGCTGGCAGCACTCAGCACGGCGCCCAGCATCAGCACGCGCATCACGCCGAAACGCATGGCCAGCGCGCCACCCACGAAGGCGCCTGCCAGCGTCATCACCACGCCGTAAATTTTGGTCACTGCAGCTACTTCGTCTTTGGTGTAGCCCATGTCGACATAGAACGGGTTGGCCATGATGCCCATGACAACGTCGCTGATGCGGTAGACCGCGATCAGGGCCAGGATCAGCAGCGCCTGCTTGCCGTAGCGGCGCAGGAAATCGGCGRACGGGTCGACCAGCGCGGTTTTAAGCCACTCTGCAGCGTTGCGCGATGGCGCCTGCGGGCGCGGCGCTGGTTCAGGCGACAGCAGCACCGTCGCCATGCCCAGCAGCATGGACGCCGCCATGACCAGGTAGGCCACTTGCCATGCGCCGTGCTGGTAAGTGAGGGCGTCGCCTGCGACTTCGGCACGCGCTGCAATCCACAGCGCCCCGGCGCCGGCCCAGATCATCGCGATGCGGTAACCCGTCTGGTAGGCGGCAGCCAGTGCGGCCTGGCGCTGGATATCGGCCGACTCGATGCGGTAGGCGTCCAGCGCGATGTCTTGTGTGGCCGACCCGAATGCCACGGCCAGTGCGCACCACACGACGGGTTGCAATGCCAGCTTGGGGTCCGTCAGCGCCATACCGACAAGCGCCGCCACGATGACCAGTTGCGACAACAGCAGCCAGCTGCGCCGGCGCCCAAGCATGCGCGTGAGCAGCGGAATCGGCATGCGGTCCACCAGCGGCGCCCACACCCACTTGAAGCCGTAGGCCAGCCCGACCCAGCTCAGGTAGCCGATGGTGGTGCGGTCTATGCCTGCTTCGCGCAGCCAGAAGCTCAGCGTGCCAAACACCAGCAGCAAGGGCAGGCCGGCGGAAAAGCCCAGAAACAGCATGCGCAGCGTGGCGGCCTCGGCATACACGTGCCAGACATCGCGCCAGGTGGGTTTGGGTGCGGCTTTCACAGTGGGGGCTGTAGATGCCGCGCTGTGCGCAGCGACAGGGGCGGGTGATGGCAGTTCGGAGGAGGGGGTTTTGTCTGACATGGGCATCTTGATTTGTGACTATTATTCACCCATGTGCTTTTTATGCGAGGCCAAACACTCTGCCTGGGCTGGCCGCCGGGCGTTCCTGCTGGCTGCCGGCGGCGCCGCAGCGACGGCCGTCACCACCCCGCTGCTCGCGCAGGTTGATGTCGGACCGTCATCGGGGCTGCGCAAGCTGATCCCTGCCGAGGAACTGGAAAACGCCGCCACGCAGGAATATGCCAAGCTGCTGGCGGAGGCGAAGTCCAAGGGCGCGCTGGCCTCGCCGGGCAACCCCCAGCTGCAGCGCATACGCGGCATCGCCACGCGGTTGGTGCCGCAGGCCGCGCAGTGGAACGACCGCGCCAACCAGTGGCGCTGGGAGGTCAACCTGCTTGGCAGCAAGCAGATCAACGCCTTCTGCATGCCCGGAGGCAAGATCGCGTTCTACACGGGCATCATCGATCAGCTCAAGCTCACCGACGATGAAATTGGAATGATCATGGGTCACGAAATGGCCCATGCGTTGCGCGAGCATGCGCGCTCCCGCATTGCCAAAAGCCAGGGCACGAGCATGGGCCTGTCCGCGTTGTCACAACTTTTTGGACTGGGACAGCTGGGCGATGTGGCCGCAAACATCGGCACTCAGCTGCTGACGCTGCGTTACAGCCGCGATGATGAAACCGACGCCGACCTCGTCGGACTGGAGCTGGCTGCGCGCGGCGGCTATAACCCGCAGGCATCCGTCAGCCTCTGGGAAAAAATGGCGCAGGCTGGTGGCGGTGCCGGCGGCCCGAGCTTTCTGTCCACCCACCCCTCCGGTCCTGAACGCATCCAGCAGCTGCAGGCCAACGTGCCCAAGGTGCAGGGTCTTTATCAACGCGCCCGCGGCTGATCGGGCTGAGCCCTGGTGACTGGGTTGACGCAGCGCGCCGCATTCTTCACGCGCGCGTGGTGGCGAGGCTTCCGGCCGGGACGCACCCGCATCAACTCACGCGAGCGGCTGCGCATTGTCATCGGGTCGCTGCTGGGCATTTTTGTGACAGGGCTGCTGTGCCACCTGGCTGACCGGATGATGCCGGGYCTGCCCTGGCTGGTGGCGCCGCTGGGCGCCAGCGCCGTGCTGGTGTATGCCGTGCCGGCCAGTCCTATGGCGCAGCCCTGGAATGTGGTGGGCGGTAATACCCTGTCGGCGCTTGCCGGCATTGCGGGCGTGCATGGCATGCATCTGCTGGGCTCGCCGGCGCTTGCGGCCGCGGTGGGCGTGGCCACGGCCATCGCGCTCATGCTGGCGTTGCGCTGCCTGCATCCGCCGGGCGGCGCCACTGCCTTGATGGTGGTGCTGGGCGGAGTTTCCGACCCGCTGTTTGCCTTCTATCCCGTGATGCTCAACTCCGTGCTGCTGGTGGCGGTCGGCGTCGCCTACAACAACGCCACGCGCAGGGCCTATCCCCACACGCAATTGGCCCCGCCGGGCCCCGCGCCGTCCGTAGAAGACCAGTTGCTTGATGCGGATCTGGACGCCGTACTGGCGCGCTACAACCAGGTGTTGGACGTCAGCCGCGACGACCTCAAGACCTTGCTGGCCGAAACCCGGCTGCGCGCGTACGACCGCAAACTGGCGGAAGTCCGCTGCGCTGACGTCATGTCGCGCGATCTCGTCACGGTGGAATTCGGCACGCCGCTGGAAGAGGCCTGGGCCCTGCTGAGGGAGCGCCGCATCAAGGCCTTGCCGGTGGTGGACCGTAGCTTCCGCATCGCGGGCATCATCACGCAGGCCGACTTCATGCGGGCGGCAGAACTCGATTTGTACGAAGGCTTTGACGCCAAGTTGAGGCAGCTGGTGCRCACCACGCGCAGCGTTTACTCCGACAAACCTGAAGTCGTCGGCCAGATCATGACCCGCAATGTGCGGGTGGCGGGCATGCACCGTCGGCTGGTGGAACTGGTGCCGCTGTTCGGCAGCACCGGTCACCACCACATTCCCATCATCGGGGAGGGGGGGCGGCTGGTGGGAATTATTACCCAGTCTGATGTGATCGCCGCGCTGGGGCGGGCTGCCGATCCATCGGCTTGATGCGCGCGGCGCCTCCAATGATTGAATACTAATGTATTTAGTTACCGCATAGATTCAGGGTTTTTTGCGATAAAGCAGTCTATAAGAATTAATTATCCGTCGGTACAGATGATTCGCTTCTGACATCCCGCCGCAAGCGGTGCACCCCAAGGCGAAACCTCGTACTTGTCCTACGCTGCGTTTTGGCACCTGCGCCGTAAGATAAGCCGCATGTGCTTTCTTCTTCATCAAGTGCAACATGCGTGCCCGCGCGGCTTGCATGCCAAGGCGACTTCGGGGCTGGTCACCAGCTTCTCCCGCGGCACCGCATCAAATAGCGCATGGCTGGCGCCAGCTTTCCGGATGCCATGACGCAACCCAACCCGGCCCTGCTCGCATTTCTGGAGGAGCAGCGCGCCGATTACACCCGCTCGTTGCCGCGTCGTCTTGAGCAGGTGGCGGCCTTATGGCAACAAATTCTCAACGGCGACGATCTGGCGCAGGCTCTGCCAACCCTGGAACGCCATGCGCACAGCCTGGCCGGATCTGCGGCAACCTTCGGATGGGTCGACCTCGGTCTTGCGGCCCAGGCGCTGGAACTGGCCATAGAACCTCATGTCGGTGCCGGCCGGCCGCTTTCGCCGCAGGTGCAGGCCGAAGTCGGACGGGCAGTTAAGGCACTGCAGCAGCGCTTTCCCGGTACTGCGTGAACGCCTACGATCAGATCGCACAAAATGTCCATGGTTTCCTCCAACGCTTTTCTGGTCAAGATCAAAATCGCATTGGCTGCAGGCCTCGTGCTGATGATGGTTGTGGGTGCGGCCTCGTACATCGGCATCGACCGCCTGATTGAAACGGCGCAATCCCGGGTGCGCACGGAAGACACGCTGGTGATGCTCGAGCGTGCGGACTCCGGCCTCCGCACGGCCGAGTCCACATTGCGGCAGTATCTTCTGAGCGGCAGCCCCCAGGAGCTGGAGGAGTTCCAGCGGGCTCGGGTCGAGTTGCGCGCGATCAGGGCACGCATGCGCAGCGCCAACGTGCTGCAGGAGGCCGTGGAGTTTGACGRACTGATCAACCAGCGCGCCCTGATCGCGAACCAGTCCATCGCGGCGCGCAAGGCGTCCGGCCCCGAAGCCGCTGCGACCGTTCTTGGCAGTGATGCCAGCCGGCAATTGAGGCTGCGCACCGACGGGTTGCTGGAAAACGCGCGTAATCGCGAGGTCCACAAGTGGCGTGACGCGCAGGCCGCGGCGGAGCATAGCGCCCAGTGGGCTCAGGGCTTCATCATCGCGGGAAACCTGTTGTTTGCCTGCATGCTGGCCTGGATGGTCTATGTGGTCAAGCACTATGAGCACGTGCGAAAACGCGGTGAGGAGCAATTGCGCGACACAGAAGTGATGAGCCGCAGCATTACCGAGGGGATGGTCGAAACGGTGATCACCACCACGTCCGACGACATCGTTCTGGAGGCCAACGCGGCGGCTTTACAGCTCTTTGGGTATGAGAAAAGCGATCTGATCGGCCGTGACGTGTCGGAATTGGTGCCGCCGCGGTTTCGCCAGCAATACAAGGATTTCACCTCCATGATGCGCGAGCAGCCGGAAACATTCCGGATATCCGGGCAGGAAGTGCGCGCCATGCGCAAAGATGGCAGCGAGTTCATGGTCAGTGTGTCTTTTAGTGATGTGCAGGTCGGCGGCCGCCGCCTTTTCACCGCGTTGATGCATGACATTACCGAGAGCAAGCGCATCAGCAAGGCCTTGCGGGCGAGCGAGTCCCAGCTGCGCCAGGTCACCGATACGGTGCCGGCCCTGATTGCCTACCTCGATACGGAGCAGCGCTTTCGCTTTCACAACCGCGCTTACGAAGCTGCTTTCGGCCTGAGCTTCGAGCAGATCGACGGGCACCCCCTGGCTGAAGTCCTGGGTCCGGAGATTTACGAAACCGTCCGGGAGAAAGTGGAAGAAGTGCTGAGCGGCAAGCCGGTCCGCTACGAACGCACCCAGGTGACGCCGCAAGGCGAGCGCAGGCACTTCGCGATGCAGTATTTCCCCCGCTACGGCGAAGGCGCAGCCAAAGACAAGGTCATCGGGTTCTTCTCAATGGGCACGGACATCACCGAGCTCAGGCGTATCGACCGCATGAAGACCGAATTCGTGTCCACCGTCAGCCACGAGCTGCGCACGCCGCTGACGTCCATACGCGGCTCTCTGGGGCTGATTTCCGGCGGCGTGGCCGGTGAGCTGCCTGCGGCGGTGAAGAACCTGGTGGGCATTGCCCAAAGCAACTGCGAGCGCCTGATCCGGCTGATCAACGACATCCTGGACAGTGAAAAAATCGAGTCCGGCAAATTGCGCCTGGACCTGCAGGTGGTGGACCTTCGGCAACTGGTGCAGCAGGCGCTGGTCGCCAACGAGGGCTTTGCCAGCCAGCACCGGGTAGACCTCGTGTTGCGGGCGCCTGACGTCGCCCTGCAGGTGCGGATCGACGCCGATCGCATGACCCAGGTTTTGACCAATCTTCTGTCCAACGCGGTCAAGTTTTCGCCGCCGGGCAGCCCGGTGGAGGTCAGGCTGTCACGGTCGGCGCAGCGCGTTCGCGTCGAGGTGGTTGATGTCGGCCCCGGCATTCCCGAGGAGTTCCACGGCCGCATTTTCCAGAAATTCTCGCAGGCAGATTCTTCCGACACCCGGCAAAAAGGCGGAACCGGCCTCGGCCTGAATATTTCCCGCGCGCTGGTGGAGAAGATGGACGGCACGATCGGCTTCAGCAGCGCGGAAGGCGTGGGAACCACCTTCTTTTTTGAAGTGCCGGAATGGACCAACCCGGTGCCACTGCTGCAACCCGTGCGGATACAGCCGGCTGTTTCAACCCGGCCCCGCATCCTGATCTGCGAAGGCGATCCCGATGTGGCCAGGCTGATCAGCATGATGCTGAGCAAGGCCGGGTTCGACTCCGACATGACACACAGCGCGGAGCAAGCGCTGGCTTGCCTGGCAGTTAACAGCTACGACGCCGTGACGGTAGACCTGAAACTGCCGGGGCAGAACGGCGTGGCTTTTATCGGCCAGCTGCGGGAGGACGAACGAACCCGCCACCTGCCTGTTGTGGTGATCTCGGCCATGGCCGAGCAAGGGCAGTTGCAGTTCAACCGCAAGCCGCACACGGTGTCGGACTGGCTSAAAAARCCSATTGACGAGCGGCTSCTYATTCACAGCCTGCGMCGGGCCGTTGTCAGYGTGGATGAAGGCAAACCGCGCGTTCTGCATGTCGAAGACGACCAGGATATCCAGCAAATCACGGCAGCCATTGCGCAGGACTTTGCGACCTTCGAATTTGCCACCACGCTGGACGAGGCTCGCGCCCTCCTGCGCCAGCATTCATTCGACCTGATCCTGCTGGACCTGTCGCTCGGCAGCCATTCGGGCTGGGACCTGTTCGAGGATATCGACGCCCTGGATCCGCGCCCGCCGGTGATCGTGTTCTCGGCCGGCGACGTAAACCCGGCAGATGGCAAGCAGGCCGATGCGGTGCTGGTCAAGGCCCATACTTCCAATACCGAACTGCTCAATACAATCCAGCGTGTGCTCCAGATTCCCGCCGACTACCGCCCCACCCAATCCCAACCCCTGATCTGATCATGACCAAACCACTGACCCGTATCCTGTATGTCGAAGACGAACCCGACATTCGTATGGTTGCGCAAATGGCGCTGGAAGCCGTAGGCGGCTTCACCGTTATCGCCTGCGCTTCGGGCCAGGAGGCGCTGGATGCCGCACCGGGCGCCGGCGCCGACCTGCTGCTGCTGGACGTGATGATGCCCGGCATGGACGGGCCCAGCACRCTCAAAGGTCTTCGGGCATTGCCGGCCACGGCCGACACGCCGGTGATTTTTATGACCGCGAAGGTGCAGGCTGCAGAGGTCGCGGTGTACAAGGGCCTGGGCGCCATGGAGGTGATCCCCAAGCCGTTTGACCCGATGGAGCTGTCTACCCAGATCCAGCGCATCTGGGCGGCGCAGTAGAGCCCCCACGGTCGCTCACTTTATGTAGCTCCCTGCCCCCCGAGGGGGCCGCCCGCCTGCGGTCTGGCAAAGCCGAGAGATTGGCACACCCCTATCGGGCTCACTGCGTGTAGCCCTTTTCCCCTTGCAGGGGAC
>NZ_JBFUAZ010000021.1:0-18336 GCF_056406035.1 Polaromonas sp. P1_E1_2
TTGCAATTTTGATATGTAACGCAGCGCTCTTGATATGGCACGCGGCGCTCGCGAAGACTTTCGCCTTCATTGTTTTGGATTTATTTAMTTTTGCACTTAATGTTCATCAATAAATTAAATCCTGACTTAGGGAAAGTCCGGAGCTTGGAAAGATGAGCAAATTTCTATGATTCACACCGCTTCGATCCATAAGTGAATAGATTGTTCATCAATGAACCATTTGTAACAATAAGTTTCCTGATTTTGGTGCCTTCGCCTCATTGAACGGTTCCTTCAACGCAAAAAGGTTTTTTGTCATGCACCCAGGAAGTTTGGAAGGAAAAACAGTATCGATCTGCGCGGCCGCCCAAGGCGTCGGCCAGGCCCGTACGCCGGTTTGCCTGGCCCCGGGTGATTCCGGGCGTTGCTGCAGCGCCTGGTTGGGGCGCACTCCGGGCCAGTCGATGGGCCGTCTGGCCACGGTCAACGACATCGCGCCGATCTGAGCGAGCACCGCGCCTGTCCGGAACCGCCCATGACACCTCTTGTGAGCATCAGCAACCTGTGCAAATCCTTTCCGGGAGTGCGCGCGTTGCACAACGCCAGGCTTGAGGTTGCCGCAGGCGAGGTGCATGCGCTGATGGGCGAGAACGGCGCCGGGAAATCGACCCTGATGAAAGTGCTGGCCGGGGTCTACCAGAAGGATGCGGGCGAGATCAGCATCGACGGTCAGGCGGTCGAGATTGCCAGCCCGCGCGCTGCGCAGGCGCTGGGCATCGGCATCATCCACCAGGAACTCAACCTGATGAGCCATCTGAGCGTGGCGCAGAACATCTTCATCGGACGCGAGCCGCTCGGGCGGCTTGGGCTGTTCATCGATACCGAGAAGATGGCCCGCGACACGAAAGCGATTTTCGACCGCCTGAACCTGAACCTGGAACCGCACACGCTGGTTTGCGACCTGACGGTGGCGCGCCAGCAAATGGTCGAGATCGCCAAGGCGCTGTCATTTGACTCGCGCGTGCTGATCATGGATGAGCCCACTGCCGCGCTGAACAATGCCGAAATCGACGACTTGTTCCGCATCATCGGCCAGCTCAAGCGCCACGGCGTTGGCATCGTGTACATCTCGCACAAGATGGACGAGCTCAAGCGCATCTCGGACCGCGTGACAGTGATGCGCGACGGCCAGTACATCGGCACCGTGCCGACTGCCACCACCAGCATGGACACCATCATCGGCATGATGGTCGGGCGCGCCCTGCTTGAAGACGAGAGGCCGCCGGCAACCGATCAGGGCCGGGAGACCGTGCTGGAGGTGCGCGGGCTTAATCGCGGCCGTACGATCAAGGATGTCAGCTTCACCGTGCGCAAGGGCGAAATCCTCGGGTTTGCCGGCCTGATGGGAGCGGGCCGGACCGAAGTGGCGCGTGCCGTGTTCGGCGCCGACAAAAGGGATTCAGGGGAGATCTGGGTCAGGGGCCGCCAGGTCGGGGTGCATAGCCCGGCCGACGCGGTTGAGCACGGCATCGGCTACCTGTCGGAAGACCGCAAGCACTTCGGTCTGGCCACCGGCATGGATGTGCAGACCAACATTGTGCTGTCGAGCTTGCGGCGGTTCTTGAGCTTCGGGTTCCTTCTCAGGCCCGCTGCCATACAGGACACGGCTGCGAAGCTGATCGCGCAACTGGGCATCAAGACCCCAAGCGCGCTGCAGAAAGTGGCGCTGCTGTCGGGGGGTAACCAGCAAAAAATCGTCGTCGCCAAATGGCTGGTGCGCGACTGCGAGATCCTGTTTTTTGACGAGCCTACGCGCGGCATTGACGTGGGCGCCAAGAGCGAAATCTACAAGCTGCTCAATGCGCTGGCGGCCCAGGGCCGTGCCATCGTGATGATCTCCTCCGAACTGCCCGAGGTGCTGCGGCTGAGCCACCGCATCGTGGTGATGTGCGAGGGCCGCATCACCGGCGAGCTGGTCGCACGGGACGCGACCCAGGAAAAAATCATGCAGCTCGCCACCCAGCGCGAAGCCCCGGCTGCCGTTTCCGGCATGGTTGCCGCTGCTGCTTTTTAAAAAAACGCCGGAACCATCACCCATGACCGTCTCCAAGTTGCTGCAAGGTTTCAAAACTGCAGCTTTTAGCAGCAACACCCGTCAAAAGCTGTTGGCATTTGCCAGCTTGCTGGGGTTGCTGATTTTCTTCAGCATGGCCTCGTCCAGCTTCATGCAGACCGACAACATGGTGGGCATTTTGCAGGCCACTGCGGTTAACGGCGTGCTGGCCATCGCCTGCACCTTTGTCATCATCACCTCGGGCATCGACCTGTCGGTGGGCACCTTGATGACCTTTTGCGCCGTCATGGCCGGGGTGGTGCTGACCTATTGGGGCCTGCCCTTCTACCTGGGCGTGCTGGCTGCCATTTTCTTCGGTGCGTTCTCTGGCTTCACCTCGGGCATGCTGATTGCCAAGCTGAAGATCCCGCCGTTCATTGCCACGCTGGGCATGATGCTCATGCTCAAAGGCCTGTCGCTGGTCATCACCCAATCCAAGCCAATCTATTTCAACGACACGCCGGAGTTCTCGGTCATTTCCCAGGASTCGTTGATCGGTTATTTCCTGCCCGATCTGCCCATCCCCAATGCGGTGCTGATCCTGTTTGTGGTGGCGGTGGTATCCAGCCTGATCCTGAACAAGACAGTGCTGGGGACCTACACCTTCGCACTGGGCAGCAACGAAGAGGCGGTACGCCTGTCGGGCGTGAATGTGGACCGCTGGAAGATCATTGTCTACACGCTCAGCGGCGCGATTTGCGGCGTGGCCGGGCTGCTCATCGCTTCGCGCCTGAATTCCGCGCAGCCGGCGCTGGGCCAGGGCTACGAGCTGGATGCGATTGCCGCCGTCGTGATCGGAGGCACTTCGCTCAGCGGCGGGGCCGGCACGATTCTGGGCACCATCATCGRCGCCTTCATCATGAGTGTGCTGACCAACGGGCTGCGCATCATGTCGGTGGCACAGGAGTGGCAGACGGTGGTGACGGGCCTGATCATCATCGTGGCGGTGTATGCCGATATTTTGCGAAAGCGCAAGTAAATGAAAGCAAGTGCAGTTTTTATCAAAGAGAAGCCCAAATCCCACCCATGCCAACGTCTGATTTTTGATACCCCATAGCAAACCCCATAACGATCGGAGACAAACATGATTTTGAAACGCACACTTTTGAGCCTCGCACTGGGCCTTGGCCTGGCTTCTACCTTGAGCACGACGGCGCTGGCTGCCGACGAGATCTACATTCCCATGATCTCCAAGGGCTTTCAGCACCAGTTCTGGCAAGCCGTCAAGGCCGGCGCCGAGCAGGCCGGCAAGGACTACAAGGTCAAGGTGACCTTCGAAGGCCCCGAGAGCGAGAGCATGGTGGACAAGCAGATCGACATGTTCGCGGCGGCGCTGGCCAAAAAGCCGTCGGCCATCGGCTTTGCCGCGCTGGACAGCAAGGCATCGATCCCGCTGCTGAAAAAGGCCCAGGCCGCCAAGATCCCGGTCATCGCATTTGACTCGGGCGTGGACAGCGATATTCCGGTGACCACGACCACCACCAACAACGTGGCCGCCGCAGCCCTCGCCGCCGACAAGATGGCCGAGCTGATCGGTAAAAGCGGCGATGTCGCCCTCGTGGTGCATGACCAGACCAGCCGCACCGGCATCGATCGCACCGACGGATTTGTCAACCGTATCAAGTCAACCTATCCCAACATCAAGATCGTCAGCGTGCAGTACGGCGGCGGCGACCAGCTCAAATCGACCGAGATCACCAAGTCCATCCTGCAGGCCAACCCTAACCTCAAGGGAATTTTCGGCGCCAACGAAGGCTCGGCCATCGGTGCACTGAATGGCGCCAGGGAGATGAAGCGCAAGGTGGTGATCATCGGCTACGACTCCGGCAAGCAGCAAAAGGCCGCCATCATGGACGGCTCAATGGCCGGCGCCATTACCCAGAACCCGGTCGGCATTGGCTACAAGACGGTGGAGGCGGCGGTCAAGTCCCTCAAGGGCGAAAAGCTGCCCAAGGTCATCGACACCGGCTTTTACTACTACGACAAGACCACCATCAATGATCCCAAGATCGCTGCGGTTCTGTATGACTGATGGGTGCGGCGGCCTCAGGGCTACCACGCGCTGAAGCGCTTCTTCACCAGGCAAACAGCAATCCCCAGGCAATCCTTCATGAGCACTATCCAATCCATGCGTGTCGTCGATGTGCGCTTTCCCACGTCGCGGCATCTCGACGGCTCGGACGCGATGAATCCGGACCCGGACTATTCGGCCGCCTATGTGGTGCTGGAAACCGGTGAGCCGGGGCTTGAAGGCCATGGCCTGACCTTCACCATCGGCCGCGGCAATGAAATCTGCTGTGCCGCCATCGAAGCCATGCGCCACCTGGTGGTCGGTCTCGACATGGACTGGGTGACCGAAGACATGGGCCGCTTCTGGCGTTACATCACCTCGGACAGCCAGCTGCGATGGATCGGCCCCGACAAGGGCGCGATCCACCTGGCGACTGCCGCCGTGGTCAATGCCGTGTGGGACCTGTGGGCCAAGCAGGAGGGCGTGCCGGTGTGGAAGCTGGTGGCCCGCATGAGCCCGGAAGAGATCGTCAGGCTGATCGACTTCCGCTACATCACCGACTGCATCACGCCGGCCGAAGCGCTGGCGCTGTTGACGCGCCAGGCCGCCGGCAAGGACGCGCGCCTGAAGACGCTCGAGCAGGAAGGCTACGCCTGCTACACCACTTCCGCCGGCTGGCTGGGCTATGACGACGAAAAGCTCAGGCGCCTGGCCCAGGAGGCGGTGGACGCCGGCTTTTCGCACATCAAGCTCAAGGTGGGCCGCGACCTGCAGGACGACATCCGGCGGGTGCGCGTCGCCCGCGAGGTGCTCGGCCCCGACCGCACCCTGATGATCGACGCCAACCAGGTGTGGGATGTCAACGAGGCGATTGAGTGGCTGGGCCACCTGGGCTTTGCCAAGCCCTGGTTCATCGAAGAGCCGACCAGCCCCGACGACATCGAGGGTCACCGCCGCATCCGCGAGGCGGTGAAGGGCGACATGCAGGTCGCCACCGGCGAGATGTGCCAGAACCGCGTCATGTTCAAGCAGCTCATCATGCAGGGCGCCATTGACGTGGTGCAGATCGACGCCTGCCGCCTGGGCGGGGTCAACGAGGTGCTGGCCGTGATGTTGATGGCGGCCAAATATGGGCTCAAGGTTTGTCCGCATGCCGGCGGGGTCGGCTTGTGCGAATACGTGCAGCACCTGTCGATGATCGATTACCTCTGCATCGCCGGTACCAAGGAAGGCCGGGTGATCGAATACGTGGACCACCTGCACGAGCATTTCGTGGACCCCTGCGTGATTCGCCATGCCGCCTACATGCCGCCGCAACGGCCAGGTTATTCGATTGAGATGAAGCGCGAGTCGCTGGCGCAGTACGCCTTCAAGGGCTGATGGCCGCTACACACCCTCGGCTGAGCCTGACCATAACCAACATCTGACACCGGAGCCCTTGATGAATTTGCACCTTCAAAACAAGATTGTCATTGTCACCGGCGGGGGCGCCGGAATTGGCGGGGCCATCAGCCTGCAGCTGGCGCGGGAGGGCGCCGTGCCGGTGATCTTCGGCCGCAGCCCCTTGTTGCCGGAATTTTCCGCGGCCTTGCGGGAGCTCGGTGCACGCCACGGGTTTTTCCAGCTCGACCTTGAAAGCGAATCGGCCTGCCGGACCGCGGTGCAGGGTGCCGTGGCCGAATTCGGCGGCATTGATGCGCTGGTCAACAACGCCGGCGTCAACGACAGCGTCGGCCTGGAGGCCGGCCCCGAGGCCTTCGAGCGCTCGCTGCAGTCCAACCTGATGCATTACTACCTGATGGCGCACCTGTGCCTGGACCAGCTAAAGGCCAGGCGCGGCGCCATCGTCAACATTTCCTCCAAGACGGCGCTCACCGGGCAGGGCAACACCAGCGGCTACGTCGCGGCCAAGGCGGCCCAGCTGGGGCTGACACGCGAATGGGCTGCCGCCCTGGCGCCACATGGCGTGCGGGTCAATGCGGTGCTGCCGGCCGAAGTCATGACGCCGCTCTATGAAACGTGGCTTAAGACCTTTGCCGACCCGGCAGCGGCGCTGGCCGACATCACGGCCCGGATCCCCCTGGGTCAGCGCATGACGACCGACCGCGAAATTGCCGACACGGTGGTGTTCCTGCTGTCCGATCGCGCCTCACACACGACGGGCCAGTGGATTCATCCCGATGGCGGTTATGTGCATCTGGACCGCGCCTTGCCTGTCGGCTGACCGCCATGAACAGACATCCATACGGCCAAAACGCCATGCGGCGCTGCCAGCTACCGAGCCCTGAAAAGCACGATGAAGCTCGCCGCAGATTTTCCCCGCCCGAACCGGGTTCGCTCTGGGCAGCCATGCCGGCGGATGGGCATATCCGGACTTTTTAACTGACTCAACCTAACCATAGCAAAGAGAGACAAATCATGAAAGCTGCTTTCCGTAGTGTGTACCTCGGTGTGGCCTGCGCGGCCGCGCTGGCGCCACAGTTGGCCTCGGCCCAGTCCAGTGTCACCATGTACGGACGTGCCGTATCAGGCCTGGCGTATATCGACCATGTGTATGACCCGGTGGCCAATGCCAGCTTCTCCAAAACCATGGTGGCCAGCAACCAGTGGGGCACCAGCATGTGGGGCATGAAGGGCAAGGAAGACCTGGGCGGCGGGCTGGCGGCCAACTTCCTTCTCGAAAGCGGGTTTGAACTGAAAAACGGCTCGGTCGGCTCGGCATTGTTCAACCGCCGCGCCTATGTCGGTCTGTCCAACGCCAGCTGGGGCAGCTTCCGTCTTGGCAAGAACCTGTTCATCAGCAACGACGTGTGGGACCTGGACCCGACCGGCCAACAGTGGGTGGGCAGCGCCACCCTGGTCAGGGGCCGCAGCTGGCCCGGTGCCAGCAACGTGGTCGAGTATTCAACGCCTGATATGGGCGGCTTCAGCGCCACCGGGCAAATCTCGTTTGGCGAACAGGCTGGAAACAGCAAGGCCAACCGCGGCGAGGGCATATCGATGACCTATGCGAACCAGGACCTGATGCTGCGCGCCATCTATTCAGAGCGCCGTAATGCTGCCGCCACCTTCACGGATGTTTTCAGCACCTCCAAGGAAACCATCATAGGCGGCACATACAAGTTCGGCCCGGCCAAGCTCTATGCGGCCTACGACTACATCACCGCACCCGACGCGGCCCTCACAGCCGCGTCCAAGCTCAAGCATGCCTGGGTTGGCGTTCGTTACGATGTGACGCCAGCGCTCACGCTGATCGGTTCGGTCTTCCACGTGAAGTCTGACCGGGTGGCCGGCAAGGCCACGCTGGGCATGGTGGGTGCGGACTACAGCATGTCCAAGCGCACGTTGCTGTACGCATCATTCGGCAGCGTCAGCAACTCCAGTGGTGCCAACTTCGGGGTGGACGGGGGCATCTCGGGAAATCCGAATGTCAACCAGGGGCAAAGAACCATTTACGCGGGCATTGCGCACAGCTTTTAAAGGGCAACGCCGCCGGGGGAGCTAGGCGCTCGGCGGCAGGCTGGCTGGGTCAGATCGGTATCACCTGACGCGGACCCGCTGGCCAACCATTTTTTGCTATTAAAAACATAGCTGCTCGCGCAGGCGCTGCCTGCGCCGCAGCTATTTTTTATGCTCAATCGATGTGCAAGCGGGACCGTGCTGCTCACTCGCACGCAAGGGCGTGGGCGACAATCAGTGCCGTGCTCCGCATTCTTTTCGTCACTTTCCCTTTTTTCGCCCTGGTGCTGTGCGGCTACCTTGCTGCACGCCGGGGCCTGCTCCCGCAGCTGGCCATTCCTGGCCTCAATACCTTCGTGTTGTATTTCGCATTGCCCTGCATGCTGTACCGCTTTGGCGCCGGCACGCCGATTGCGCAGCTGCTGGACGCGAGCCTGGTGGCGGTCTACCTGGTGTGCGCGTTGCTGATGGTGGCTTTCACCGTGATGCTCACGCGCAAGGGCCGTATTGCCTGGAACGATGCGTCTTTCGGTGCGCTGGTGGCGGCTTTCCCCAATACGGGCTTCATGGGCGTGCCGCTGCTGGTGGCACTGCTGGGCGCTCAGGCCGCCGGCCCGGCCATCGTCACCATCCTGGTTGACTTGCTCGTGACAAGCTCGCTGTGCATCGCGCTGTCGCGGCTGGACTCGGCCGACATTCATGGCGCAGAGGTTGCTGCGCAAAAAGCGCTCAAGGGCGTGGCGCTCAATCCCATGCCGTGGGCGATTGTGCTGGGCGCGCTATCGTCCGGGCTGGGTGTGATGTTGCCAGGGCCGGTGATGCAGACCGTCGGGCTGCTGGCCGATGCGGCCTCGCCTGTGGCGCTGTTCACCATTGGCGCGGTGCTGGCGCGCTCGCAGATGAACAGTACGGCTGCCACACCCCTGAAGGAGTATGTGCCGGTTGCGCTCATCAAACTGGTGGTGCACCCGGTATTGGTGGGCCTCGTCGGGTTGGGTGCCATCGCTGTGGGCGTGCCGCTGCAACCCTTCGCACTCACGGTCATCGTACTGGTGGCGGCGTTGCCCAGCGCCAGCAATGTGGCGCTGCTGGCCGAGCGCTTTGGCGCGGACAACGGCCGCATCGCGCGCATCATCCTGTTGTCGACGGTGCTGGCTTTTTTCAGCTTTTCGGCAGCAGTGACCCTGCTGACCTGAGCCAGGTACCAGGCCTTTTCGGCCGTCGTTACAAAAAAACCTGAAAAAAATGGTCCCGCGTTGTCGATTTCGCGCTTTCCGTTCGTCGTACCGGTAAGAGCAGGATTTTTCTGCCCGGGTTGTCCGGGCTCTCCGCTCCCAACGCAAACCTAACGCAACACCAAGGAGTCCGAAATGAAATTCATGGTCCTCATCAAAGCCGACAAACACAGCGAAGCCGGCGAAATGCCCAGCGAACAACTGCTGGCCGACATGGGCAAGTTCAACGAATCGCTGGTCAAGGCTGGCGTGATGCTGGCGGGCGAAGGCTTGCACCCCAGCGCCAAAGGCGCGCGCGTCAGGTTTTCCGGCAGCAAGCGCACCGTGATCGACGGGCCTTTCCCCGAAACCAAAGAGTTGGTCGCCGGTTTCTGGATGCTGCAAGTCTCGTCGAAAGAAGAGGCGATTGAGTGGATCAAACGCTGCCCCTTGCCGCCTGAGAGCGAGGCCGAAATCGAAATCCGCCAGGTGTTTTCGGCTGAAGACTTCGGCGCCGAATTCACGCCTGAACTTCGCGAAGCCGAAGAGCGCTTGCGCCAGCAGGTCGAAGCACAGACTGCCGCGAAGTCCTGAAAGCGGGCGCCTGGCTGCCGGGCCCGTGTTTGAGGTAAAAACCGGGTTCCAAGGAGACTTCACGCATGCAATACATGATCCTGCGCAAATCCGACGCGAGCACTGAAGCCGGCGAGCTGCCCAGCCCCGCACTGCTGGCCGCCATGGGCGCCTACAACGAAGAACTGGCCAAGGCCGGCATGCTGCTGGGCGGCGAGGGCCTGCAGGCAAGCTCAAAGGGCGCGCTCATCCGGTTTTCCGGTGGCAAGCCCACGGTCATCGATGGCCCCTTCACCGAAGCCAAAGAGCTGATCGCCGGTTTCACCATGATTGAGGCGGCTTCCAGGGGTGACGCACTGGAATGGCTTAAACGCTGGCCTCAAGAGGATGCGGATGGCAACACCTCGCTGGAAATCCGCGAGGGCGGTTGCCCCGGCGGCCTGCGCGGCGTCGCCGGGGAAGGCGCGCCGCCGCTGCCCGAGGGGTTCCGCCGCTTCATGATTTTGCTCAAGGCCAATGACCGCGCCGAAGCCGGCATCGTGCCCGACAGCCAGTGGCTGGGGCGCATGGCCCAACACAACGACGAAGCCGTCAAGGCTGGCGTGCTGCTCATGGGTGAAGGGCTCAAGCCCAGCGCCAGCGCGTCGCGCATGAAGTTCACCCGGGGCAAACCCAGCGTGATGGACGGGCCCTTCGCCGAAGCCAAGGAATTGCTGGCCGGTTTCTGGATCATCCAGGCGCGTTCGCTGCAGGCTGCGGTGGACTGGGCCTTGGCCTATCCCTTCCCGTTTCGCGATACGGAAGAGGTTGAGGTGGAAATCCGGCTGTTGTATGAAGCTGCCGATTTCGCACAGGCCTAGCGTTCTTGGCTTGGGTCAAAAAATAATTGAAATTTTTCGACCCGGCCTGTCGATTTCGGGTTTTTCGTTCGTCGTACCGGTGAGCAGACGCTTTTTGGAGGCCGGAAAGGGCCTGTGAATCCGGCGCTCGACCATTTACGAAGTGAACAAACACCAACTTAAAGGGATACAAACATGTTCAAGACCATCGCCATCATTGCGGCCGTCGCCATCGTGGTTTTCATCGTGGCCGTGCTGATACTGGCCTCCAACAAGCCAGACACCTTCCGCGTACAACGCCAGACCACCATCCAGGCGCCGCCCGAGAAAATCTTCCCGCTGATCAATGACTACAAACAGTGGGCCGCCTGGTCGCCCTGGGAGAAAAAGGACGCGGCCATGAAGCGCAGCTTCAGCGGTCCGGCCACCGGCAAGGACTCGGCCTACGCCTGGGAAAGCAAGGAAGTCGGCACGGGTGACATGCTGATCACCGAGTCCGTACCGTTTTCGCTCGTCAGGATAGACCTGAACTTCAGCAAGCCTTTTGAGGCCCATAACAAGGTGGTTTTTACCATCCAGCCGCAAGCCGGTGGCAGCGTCGTGAGCTGGGAGATGGCGGGCCCCGCGCCCCTGATGGCCAGGGTCATGCATGTCTTCTTCGATATGGACAAGATGGTGGGCAAGGATTTCGAAGCAGGCCTGGCCGACCTGAAGGCTGCTGCAGAAAAGTAAGCCCGGCTCACCCGCCCCACACTCAAGGAGTATTCAAATGCGATTCATGATGCTGATGATCCCCAAAGGCTACGAAACTGCCGACGCAGGCACCATGCCCAGCGCCGACGCCGTCGCCGCGATGATGAAATACAACGAGGAGCTGCAAAAAGCCGGCGTGCTGCTCGCGCTGGACGGCCTGCACCCACCCTCCATGGGCGCCCGCGTAACCTTTCCCGGTGGCAAGGCCCATGTCAAGGACGGCCCTTTTGCCGAAGCCCGTGAAGTGCTGGGCGGCTACTGGATGATCAACGTGGCCTCGCGCGAGGAAGCCATCAAGTGGGCAACGCGCTGCCCGGGCGGCGAGAACGAAATCATCGAAGTGCGGCAGGTGCAGGAGATGTCTGACTTTCCGCCTGACGTACAGGAGGCTGCCGCCGGTTTCGTCGAGATGCAACAAGCGCCGAGCGGGAAGAGCGCAAAAGGCAAGGGCGCCTGAAGCCGCATGGCGACGCATGAAACCCATCGCGCCATCGACGCCGTCTGGCGCATCGAGTCGGCCAAGGTCATCGCCAAGGTTGCACGCATGGTGCAGGAGGTGGGCCTGGCCGAAGAGATCGCGCAGGACGCGCTGGTCACGGCGCTGGAGCGCTGGCCGAAGATCGGCGTGCCGGACAACCCGGGCGCCTGGCTTATGGCCGTCGCCAAGCACCGGGCCATCGACTACCTGCGGCGGCGCAAGCTGCTGGCGCTCAAGCATGAAGAGCTGGGCCATGAACTCGAGCTGGAGCAGGAAATGGCTTTCGCCGATGTAGACGATCCCGGCTCTGGCGACGACGGCGCCGACGACTACGGCGACGACCTGTTGCGCCTGATCTTCACCGCCTGTCACCCGGTGCTGTCCACCGAGGCGCGCATTGCGCTCACGCTGCGGCTGCTGGGCGGCCTGAGCACCGACGAGATCGCGCGCGCCTTCCTGGTGCCTGAGCCCACGGTGGCCCAGCGCATCGTGCGTGCCAAGCGCACCCTGGCCGAGGCGCGCGTGCCCTTTGAAGTGCCTGGCCCTGAAGAGCGCGGCGCCCGGCTGGCTTCGGTGCTGGAAGTTATTTACCTGATCTTCAATGAAGGCTACTCAGCCACTTCGGGCGGCGACTGGATGCGGCCCGCGCTGTGCGACCAGGCCTTGCGACTGGGGCGCGTGCTGGCCGAACTCGCGACGCAGGAGCCTGAGGTTCACGGCCTGGTGGCGCTGATGGAAATCCAGGCCTCGCGCGCCAGGGCGCGCACCGGGCCTTCGGGTGAGCCCATCTTGCTGCTGGAGCAAAACCGGGCAAGCTGGGACCACATCCTGATACGCCGCGGCCTTGCGGCGCTGGCGCGTGCCGAGGCGCTGGGCGGTGCGCTGGGGCCGTATGCGCTGCAGGCCGCGATTGCCGCGTGCCATGCGCGTGCGCCCACGGGCGCCGACACCGACTGGCATCGCATCGCCGCGCTTTACGATGCGCTGGCGCAGCTCATGCCGTCACCGGTGGTGGAACTCAACCGCGCCGTCGCGCTGGCGATGGCTTTCGGCCCGGCGACGGGGCTGGAGGTGGCCGATGCGCTGCTGGCCGAACCCTTGATGAAAAACTACCATCTGCTGCCCAGCGTACGCGCCGACTTTTTGTTCAAGCTCGGCCGGCTCGAAGAAGCCCATGCGGAGTTCGAGCGCGCCGCGTCGCTCACCCGCAACCTGCGCGAGCGCGAACTGTTGCTGGCGCGCGCCGCAGCCTGCGCGCCGGGCTCCACACCGCGCCTTTCCTGACGCGTGTTTACGGTGCCGGCCTGCGGCCGCCCAGCATGCAGGCGATGGCCGCCAGCTGCAACAGCACGGTCGCGCCGAAGTAAAGGCCTGTGCCCGCACCGAGGTGCGCCGGACTCCCGCCGGCTGTGACCAGCAGCAGGCCAAACGTGGCCGGCGCCAGCGCCCACAGACCCTGCGACATGGCCACGATCAACGCGATCACCCGCGGAACATCGCCCTTGACGAACTCCACCTGTGCCACCAGCGGCGGCAGCGAAGTGGTGTTGCCGATACCGACGCCGAACAGCACCACGCCTGCAAGAATCAGCACGGTCTGGTGTTCCGCCGCACAAGCCAGCAGCAGTGAGCCGGTGATCTGCACCGCGTAGCTCACGCTGGCGACCAGTCGCCGGTCGGTATCCACCGGCATGCATTTGGCGACGATGGTGCGGCCGCCGATGGCGCAAGCGGTGGCCAACGCCATCGCCAGGCCCGCGCCTTGGGTGCTGAGCGCTGACACCAGCAGCGAATACAAATGCGTGATCAAGCCGGCCTGGGCAAACATGCTCAGCGCCATCGCCGCGGCCAGCGTACGAAAGCTGCGGTCTCGCCACAGCAGGCGGCCCGGCAAGGGTTTGGCATGCGCAGAGGTGACGGTGCGCAAGGGTGTGCCCGGTGCATCACCGTCAGGCTGCTGGCCCATGCGTTCCGGCGTTTGYGTGATGACGTAAAAACACAGGCAGACCACCACGGCCAGCATGGCCGCGCCCACCAGCAAGGTGGCGGCGGTAAAACCCAACGCGGCGATCAGCGCGCCCCATAGCGGTGAGAAAATCACACCGCCCAGGCTGGCGCCGTTGTAGGCCTTGGCCAGTGCCAGGGGCCGGCCACGCATAAACCAGGGCGAGATGATGGCGTTGATCCCCGCCGCGCCCATGGTGACCCAGCCGCCGCCCGTCAGCATGGCAGCCGCAAACAGTTGCCAGGGCTGTGCAGCCAGCGCCCAGCCCAGAAGTCCCAGTGCCAGCGCGGCGGCGCCCGCAGCGGTAGTGGCGGCGACGCCCAGCCGGGCGTGGATGCGCGGCAGGCAGGCCACCACGCCCGCGCCGAATAAAAAGTGAAAGGTCACGGCGCTTGATACCAGTGGCAACGCCCAGCCGGTGCGGGCGATCACCGCATGCAGAAAAATCGCCGGACTGTAAAAGCCTATGCCCCAACCGAAGATGGCCAACACAAAGGCGGCCCATACGACAGTGGTTCCGTAGAAGGCGCGCGGCGCCGGTGGCTGCAGGGTTGGGGTCATTGGCACTTTTATGGATTCTCCGTGTGAGAAGGCAGCGGCTGCTGCATGCCTCCATGGTGCGGCGAAGAGGCTGCGCGATGCTTCGCCCTGGAGCGAAGCATGGGGTTTGCGATGCTGCTAAGGTTGGTACCAGAAGGTCTTAAACCATGATGAATACCAACCAAATCGCGCACATCGCCTCGTTGGTCGGCGAGCCGGCCCGCACCGCCATGCTGATGGAGCTGTTGGACGGCCGCTCGCTCACAGCCCACGAACTGGCCGGCGTCGGCAACGTGTCGCCGCAAACCGCCAGCCGCCACCTCGCCCTGATGGTCGAAGGCGGCCTGCTGCGCGTGGAGCAACACGGCCGCCACCGTTACCACCGCCTGGCCTCGGTGGAGGTGGCGCGCGTGCTCGAAGGCATCACGCAGCTCGCCTCACAAAACGCGCCCGCGCCGCGCCGCGCCGTAGTGCCCGGCCCCAAAGACGCCGCCATGCGCATGGCCCGCAGCTGCTACGACCACATCGCCGGCCGCCTCGGCGTGGCCATTGCCCATCACCTGCTGGAAGACGGCGCCATCACCTTTGACGGCGAAGCCGGCCACGTCACCCCCAAGGCCAATGCCGTGCTGGCGCGCCTGGGCATTGAGCTGTCAACGTCGCCAACCAGCATCAACACCAAACGGCCTTACTGCCGCCCGTGCCTGGACTGGAGCGAGCGCCGCTTCCACATCGCCGGCCAACTCGGCACGCTGATCTGCAATCACAGCCTCGAGCGCGGCTGGCTGTTGCATCGCCAGGGTATGCGCGCGCTGGAGATCACACCTAAAGGCGCGGTGGCGCTGCGCGACTGGATGGGGCAGGAGGACTGGCGGCAAGTGACGGAGGGAGAGACCTTCCCAGCGCGGCAAAGCCCGGTGTTACGTGTTGCTTAAATCGCAATCGGATCCACATCAATCGCCCAGCGAATCAGGCTTTTGAATTCAGCCTGCTGTCGCGTTTCAAACAGCGTTGGTTGCCAGGCCGCGAGAAAACGTTGAAGCGCTGCGCGCGAGGGGCTTTCGACCAGCATCTGCGCGCGCTCGATATTGGCGACGCGCTGTATCGTCATCGGCACGGCCGGGTAAGCGGTGACCTGTTCGTGCCCTGTGAGTTGTTGCGCCTCGGCCTGGGCCGCTGCTGCGTTCAGAAATCCTTGTGCCACATCCTGCGCACGCGCCTCGGCGCGCACCAGCGCTGAAAAACCGAAGGGTGACATGCCCGCCGCTTCGCGCTCGGCCAACTGCTGCGTCGCAAAACCCGGATAGTCGTGCTTTTTAAGTGCTTCAAAAAGCGGATGGGCGGGGTGAAAGGTTTGCACCCACATCTCGCTGGCCTCGCTGTGTCGCGCGTCACGGCCGGCGCGGCCTCCCGCCTGCATTAAAAGGCTGAAGAGGCGCTCGGGTGCGCGGAAGTCGCTGGAGAACAGCGCCCCGTCAGGGTTGATGGCCGCCACCAGCGTGATGTGCCGGAAGTCGTGCCCCTTGGCGATCATCTGCGTGCCGACCAGCACGTCGACCTCGCCCGCATGCACGCTGGCCAGCTGCGATTCGAGCGCCCCTTTGAGCCGCGTCGTGTCAGCGTCGATACGGGCAATGCGCGGCGGCTCGCCGTCTGGCCGCTTCACGCCGGCCAGTAATTCGGCCAAATGTTCTTCCAGTCGTTCGGTGCCGCGTCCCACGGGCGCGATGTCGATGTTGCCGCAGCTCGGGCAGGCGCTCGGCACGCGTTCGGTGAAGCCGCAGTGGTGGCAGCGCAGGGTGCGGTCTATCTTGTGGAAGACGCGGTAGGCGCTGCAGTGCGGGCACTCGCTTTTCCAGCCGCAGTCATGGCAGGCCAGCACAGGCGCATAGCCGCGCCGGTTTAAAAAGATCAACGACTGCTCGCCACGGGCTACGCGCTGGGCGATGGCATCCAGCAGCGGCGGCGCAATCACGCAGTGCTTGGGCTGGTGGTTCATGTCTACACGCCGAACAAGCGGTAGGCCCCCACGCTCGCTCACTGCGTGTAGCTCGCTGCCCCCCGAGGGGGTTAATTTTCCTAGGGGCGGCCCGTCGGAAAATTGCAGCGCTTCCGTGCCCGTCACTAGAGGGCCGCCGATGCGTTCACTCATGGTCAGGCGTTGGTAGCGGCCTGTGAGGGTGGCCTGCCAGCTTTCCAGCGACGGTGTTGCCGAGCCTAGCAGCACACGACAAGGGCCGTGGGTATGCGTGGCGTCTTCGGTTTCGACCTTGGCGCGGTAGACCGCCAGGTCGCGGGCCGAATAGCGGGCGCCTTCCTGCTGCTTGTAGCTTGGGTCATGTTCCTCGTCGACCACCAGCAGGCGCAGATTCGGCATGGAGGCGAACACCGCCATGCGCGTGCCCAGCACCAGGCGCGCATGGCCGGCGTGGGCTGCCAGCCAGCTTTTCAGGCGCTGGGCTGGGGTCAGGCCGCTGTGCAAGGCCACCACGCGCTCTTTGCCCAGGTGGGCAAACCGTTCTTCAAAGCGCGACTGCAGTTGGGGCGTGAGGTTGATCTCGGGCACCATCACCAGCACCTGTGCCGTCGGGTCTTGCTCCAGCACGCGGGCCGCGGCGCGCAGGTAGACCTCGGTTTTGCCGCTGCCGGTGGCGCCGAACAGCAGCGCGGGCCGGGTATCGTTGTCAAATTCAGCCAGGGCAAGAGCCTGCTGCGCACTGAGCGGCATCAGCGCCGCGGTGTCCTGCGGGCCGCTGGTGTCAGCCACCGGGCGCTTGAGCCGCCGCGCCAGCTGAACATTGCTCAGGTCGCGCAGTTGCGGCGGCAATGCCGCCAGCGCCACCTCGCCCAGGGAGCGCTGGTAATAAGCCGCGGTGAACGTCACCAGTTTTCGCCAGGTCGCCGAAAGAGGCAGCAGCCCATCCAGCTCGCCGGTGACGTGGCGCGTCTGTATTTCCAGCAGCGTTCCACTGTCAGGCACCGCTTCCCACACGACCCCAAGGACTTCGCGCTTACCTAGCGGCACCCGCACCAGGGAGCCGACAGCAAGTGGCAATTCACTCTGGTAGGTCAGTGGCCCGGCGATGGAACTGTGCGCGGGCGCGGCAACGGCAACTTGAAGCCAATAGCTCATTTGGAGTAACTAAATGTGTTTACTTCTTGAGAAGTACATCCAGATAGTGCGCTAAGTCCTTGATTTACCATCGCTTTACAGATTTCCAGATTTTCTGTGGATAACTTTGTTGATAGCTTGCCTTGGCGCGTCGCGAAGCCTTGTAAATCAAGGCTTTTCTTAAACTGCCCGGAAAAAAAGCAATTTAAAGTCTCTATATAAATCAACAACTTACGTCCGCTATTGCTTTGATAGCGAAGCATGCCGCCTGCGTTCACCATTGCGGCACCGCAACACGAATTTTGTGCATAAGTCCGGGCGCCATCGCCCGGTTTTGTGCTAGCCATGGTTGAAATCATTCATCCCGTGGCCTTTTCTGGACGTAGGCGGAAAGTTTAGGTACCAGCGGCGCGCATGCTGCGAGAGTGAGCGTGTACTGCGCGCACCAGCACTTCCACACTTTCGGGGGGCGTGTGCTGGCTGATGCCATGCCCCAGGTTGAAAATATGGGCCGGTCCAGGCTCGCTGGCATCAATATGGGGCTTGCCAAAGCTGTCCAGCACGCTTTTCACTTCGGCTTCTATCTGGGTCGGGTTGGCAAACAGCACGTTAGGGTCCAGGTTGCCCTGCAGCGTTTTGGCCTGGGGGCCATTTTCCCCCACCAGAGCCCGCGCCCTGGCCAGGTTGACCGTCCAGTCCAGTCCCAGCACCTCGCAATCGAGCTGCGCCATGGCTTCGAGCCACTGGCCGCCGCCTTTGGTGAAGACGAGGCGGGGGATCTTGACGCCCTCGTGCTCGCGTTTGAGCTGGGCCAGCACGCGGGCCGTGTAGGCCAGGCTGAAGGTTTTGAAGGCCGCGTCGGCCAGCACGCCGCCCCAGYTGTCAAAAATCATCACGGCTTGGGCCCCGGCCTCAATCTGTGCGTTCAGATAGGAGGCAACCGCGTCGGCGTTCACGGCAAGCATTTTGTGCATCAGGTCCGGGCGCTGGTACAGCATGGTCTTGACCAGGCGGTAGTCGTCGGAGCCCGCGCCTTCGACCATGTAGCAGGCCAGCGTCCAGGGACTGCCCGAAAAGCCGATCAGCGGCACGCGGCCGTTCAGGGCTTTGCGGATTGACGTCACGGCGTCAAACACATAGCGCAGCTTGTTCATGTCGGGCACCTCAAGCTTCGCCACTGCCGCCTCATCGCGCACCGGCGTGGCAAAGCGCGGGCCTTCGCCCAGCGCGAAGGACAGGCCCAGGCCCATGGCATCGGGC
>NZ_JBFUAZ010000022.1:0-29731 GCF_056406035.1 Polaromonas sp. P1_E1_2
GACGTCGTCGGCAGCCGTCCTGACGGATTTCAGCGTCGCCGTCGCGTCGCGCGACAGGCCCGGCAGGCTCGCTACCGTAGGCTCAAGCCCTTTGGCCACGCGGTTGATGCTGCCGGCCGCCTCACCGAGTTGCGTGATGGCGGAAGTCACTGCCGCCTGGTTCTCGTCGGACAGCAGTTTGTTCAAACGCGTGCTGGCTTCTTCGACCTGGTTGAAGATCACTTCGCTTTGCTTGAGCAGCTTGTCCAGCCCACCTGGTTTGAGCGGAATGCGCGGCGGGTCGTCGTCGTTCACCACCAGCCGCTCGGCGGACTTTCCATCGTCGTCGAGCTGGATGAAACCCAGCCCCGTGACACCTTGTGATGCCACCGTGGCAAAAGTGGATTTGGTGACCGGCGCGGTGCGGTCGATCGAGACACGGATCAGCACATTGCCTTTGACCTTGGTGTCAAACCCGATGACCTCGACCTTGCCGACCGGCACACCGCGAAACCGCACCGTGGCCTGCGGCTGCAGGCCCGAAACAGTTTCGCTGGTACTCATGTCGTAAAGGTCGCGCTGGGTGTTGTCGCGCGTCAGCCAGATCGCCAGCAGGGCCAGCAGGGCGGTCACCACCAGTACAAATGCGCCGGCGGCCATGGCATGGGCTTTGTTTTCCATAGTCAAGACCTCTCTTCAAATTGAGGATGTGTGCTCATACGGTGAAGGGGTATTCGCGCAGCAGTTCCATGGCGCGTTGCCCTCTTTCTCCGAGGAAAAATTCGTGGATAAAGGGATGGGGGAAAGCCACCACCTCCTTGGGCACGTCGTTGACGATGACCTTCTGCTCGGCCAGCACGGCAATCCGCGTGCTGAGCTCAAAGAGCGTGTCCAAGTCGTGCGTCACCATCACCACCGTGAGCTCCATGTCGCGGTGCAGCGAGCGCAGCAGCGAGACGAAGCTGTCGGAGCTTTCCGGGTCCAGGCCCGCAGTGGGCTCGTCGAGCAGTAGTAACGGCGGGTCCATGATGAGGGCGCGCGCCAAGGCCACGCGCTTGACCATGCCGCCCGACAGATCGCTCGGCATCTTGTCGGCTGCGTCGGGACTCAGGCCCACCATTTGCAGCTTGACCATGGCCGCCTCATAGACCAGTGCGCGCGGCAGGGTCTTGAGCTCACGCAACGGGAAGGCGATGTTCTCAAGCACGGTGAAGGCCGAAAACAGCGCACCCTGCTGGAACAGCATGCCGACACGACTGGCCGCTCCCCGCTTGCCGAGTTCGGCGGCCGGCCGGCCCAGCACAGTGATCTCGCCCTGGGTGGGTTTTTCCAGCCCCAGTATCTGGCGCAGCAGCACCGTTTTGCCGGTGCCCGAGCCGCCCACCAGCGACAACACCTCGCCCCGCTCCACCGTGAGGTCCAGGTCCTTGTGCACCACGGCCTTCTTGTCGCCGTTCAGGAACACGGTCCAGAGTTTTTTGATGTCGACGATGGGTTCGCTCATATACCCACGCTTTTAAAGAGAACCGCAAAGAGCGCATCAACAAGAATCACCACAGTGATGGATGTGACCACCGACGCCGTGGTCCCCTGCCCCAGGCTTTCGGTGTTGGGCTTGACGCGCAAGCCGTAGTGACAGCCGACCAGCGCAATGAGCACACCGAACACGACGGATTTGGCCGTGGCCAGCGTGAGATTGGCCACCTCCACCGCGGCTGGCAGCGAATTGATGAAATAGGACGGTGTGACGTCCATGGAAATGTCGGCGGCCAGCATGCCGCCCAGCAACGCCGCGATGGTGGTCCAGACGCTGATGAGCGGCATCACCACGGCCAGCGCCAGCGCGCGCGGCATGACCAGGCGAAAGCCCCGCGCGATGCCCATGACGCGCATGGCGTCGAGCTCTTCAGTGACCCGCATGACACCGATCTGCGCAGTGATGGCCGAACCGCTGCGCCCGGCGATCAGGATGGCGGCCAGCACCGGCCCGAGTTCGCGGATCAGCGAGATGCCCAGAATGTTCACGATGAAGGCGTCGGCGCCGAACTGGCGCAGCTGCTGCGAAATCAGGTAAGCCAGCACCACGCCAATCAAAAACCCCACCAGTGCGGTGATGGGCAAGGCGGTGGCGCCGATATGAAACAGGTGGCCCGACAGGTCGCGCCAGGGGCCTTCCTGCGGGTGCCTGAAAAGCCGGATGATGTCGAGCAGCAGCTGGCCGATCAGGCGCACCAGGCCTTTGAGGTGGTCGACCAGACGCAGCACCCGTGTACCCAGCAGGATGAAGGGCCCGGTCCAGTCAGGCTTGCGGGGTTTGGGCGGATCCGCACTGAATTTGGCGACGGTTTCCAGCACCGCGCGCTGGCTCGCGTGCACCTGCAGTTGCGCAGGCCAGTCGCGCCCCCAATGGTTCCACAGCACCTGCGCACCCAGGTGGTCAAGCTTTTCGAGCGGCTCCAGATTCCAGCCGGCGGATTGGGCTGCACCATCCTGCAGGGCTTGCAGTTGCGCCGTCAAACCTTGCCAGACTTCCTGTGCGGTGAGGTCGGCGGCTGTCCAGGCACCGCGAACGACAAACATCCGGCCTTGCGGCGTGTCCTGCTGTTCGATGCGGGGCGTGGATTCTTCCATGTGCATTCGGTAAAGGCGTCCGGTGGTGCCCGGCGCTTGCCGGCAGTCTGCAATGGCGGGCGGCGCCCGAATTGCAAAACAGTCATGGTAACTGCAGGAGACACAAATACACAGCCCCAAAAACGCGCTATCGCCTTGGTCCTACAACCCGCCGGGACCCCGTGCCGGAAGGAAAGGCCAGCGGGTAATCCCCGCCGCAGGGATAGCGCCGTTTTTGCCACAATCGAACCACTGCCGCGCGGTCAGCCTCGCGTTAGGCTGGGATGGCAGGATGGGAATGGCGGCGCAAGAACACTGCCAAAGCAGCACAGCCACCCGGCCCCTCAAAAACACACGGCTGAAAGCCAAGAGACAAAACATCCATGCAAGACGACAGCCAGGTTTTTGACTACATCATCGTCGGCGCCGGCACCGCGGGTTGCCTGATGGCCAACCGCCTGAGCGCCGACGCATCCAAACGCGTGCTGCTCATTGAGGCCGGCCGCAAGGACGACTACCACTGGATCCACATCCCGGTGGGCTATCTGCACTGCATCGGCAACCCGCGCACCGACTGGCTCTACAACACCGAGCCGGACGCCGGCCTCAACGGGCGGGCACTGCGTTATCCGCGCGGCAAGACGCTGGGCGGCTGCTCCAGCATCAACGGCATGATCTACATGCGCGGCCAGGCACGCGACTACGACCAGTGGGCCCAGCTGACGGGCGACATGGCCTGGCGATGGGACAACGCGTTGCCGCATTTCAAACTGCACGAAGACCACCACAAGGGCGCCGACGCGATGCACGGCGCGCGCGGCGTGGCACCCGAGCTGATGCAGGACAAAAGCCAGCCCTACCAGAAGCTGCTGCGTCACCACAATTCGGGCGGCGAATGGCGTGTCGAGAAACAGCGCCTGCGCTGGGACGTCCTCGATGCGTTCGCCGAAGCGGCGCAGCAGGCCGGCATCCCGGCAACTTCCGACTTCAACCGCGGCGACAACGAAGGCGTGGGCTACTTTGAGGTCAACCAGAAAAAAGGCTGGCGCTGGAACACCGCCAAAGCATTTTTGCGGCCGGCCTGCTATGCCCGGCCCAATTTCGAATTGTGGAACAACGCCCAGGTGTGCAAGCTGGTGATTGCGCCGCAGGCCGACGGCAGCCAGCGCTGCACCGGCGTGGAAGTGTGGGCCGGCGACGAGCGGGTGACGGCGCATTCAACACGCGACTCGGGGCATATGGGCGAAGTCATCCTGTGCGCAGGCAGCATCGGCTCGCCGCAAATCCTGCAGCTTTCAGGCATTGGCCCGGCCACCCTGCTGCAACAGCACGGCATTCCGGTGCTGCAGGACCTGCCGGGCGTGGGCGCCAACCTGCAGGACCACTTGCAGATCCGCTCGGTCTACAAGGTGCACGGCGACCAGCGCTGGGGGCTTTCGCTCAACACCATGGCCAACACGTTATGGGGCAAGGCCCGCATCGGCCTGGAGTACGCGTTGAAGCAGACCGGCCCGATGAGCATGGCGCCGTCGCAACTGGGCGCCTTCACTCGCTCATCGCCCGACCAGCCCTACCCCAACATCGAATACCATGTGCAGCCGCTGTCGCTGGACGCTTTCGGCGAGCCGCTGCACAGCTTCAACGCTTTCACCGCCAGCGTATGCAACCTCAACCCGACCAGCCGCGGCACCGTGCACATCAAGAGCAACCGCTTTGAGGATGCACCGGCGATTTCACCCAACTACCTGAGCACGGCCGAAGACCGGCAGGTGGCAGCCGACTCCCTGCGCGTGACCCGAAAGATCGTCAGCCAGGGCGCGCTGGCCAAATACAAGCCCGAAGAATTCAAACCCGGCGTGCAGTTCCAGACGGACGAAGAACTCACGCGGCTGGCGGGCGACATTGCCACCACCATCTTCCAYCCGGTGGGCACCACCAAAATGGGCAAGGAAGACGACCCCATGGCGGTAGTGGACTCGCACCTTCGGGTGCGCGGGGTTCGCGGCCTGCGCGTGGTGGATGCCGGTGTGATGCCGCTGATCACCAGCGGCAACACCAACTCACCCACGCTCATGATTGCGGAGAAGGCCGCCGAATGGATTCAGGCCGGCATTTGAAGGCAACGCCGTGCCCAAGCTGCCCGCAAGCCTCCGGCTGAACCGCCCCTTCGAAACAGATCAAAGATAGATTTTTTGGAGAAGACGCACCAGCGTCTTTTTTTCCGCCGCGCTCAGCCGCTCGGTGGCATCTGATTCGAGGCTGGTGGCGGTGCGCTCAGCCTCCCGCATCAGCGCCTCGCCTGCCTCGGTGAGATACAGGCCCACAGCGCGGCCGTCCTGCGGGTGCGGCTTGCGGTGAACGAGCTCGCGCTTTTCCAGCGTGCCGATTTTCCCGACCAGGTTGGGCGGCAAGATGCTCAGCGCACTGCACAGCTGGCGCGAGGTGATGCCCGGGTTGTGCGTGATCAGCGACAGGATGGAAAAATCCACGTGTCGCAGGTCATACACCGCCATGCGTTTCATGAACAGTTCAATGACCTTGAGCGAAGCACGCGTGGCGTTGTAGCCAATCAGTGTTTCAAGGTAGGAGGTATCGACTTCTTCGACAGCGGGCGCTGGTTTGAGGGACGCTGGCATAGGTGGTCAGGAAGCTTTCGTCATCGGGCAATACGGACCGCCGCACGGCATGCGGCCAGTCCAGCCCCGATTATGCCAAGCGGTGCCGATCCATGATCGGGTGCCTCAGGGCGCCCGGCATCAGTCATCGGCACCGCGTTCTGATCAGGACTCGGCGGTAAAGCCGATTTTCTTGATCAGCGGGCCCCAGCGGTCGAGTTCGCGCTTCTGGCTGGTCGCCATGTCCTCCGCCGTGCCGCCGTAGGGAATCAGGCCCACCACCGTCAGCGAGTCGATGACGGATTTGTCCTTGATGGCGGCGTTGATGGCGGCGTTGGCGGCGGCGACCACACTGGCCGGCGTTTTGGCGGGGGCACAAAAACCGAACCACTCCTCCACGGTCAGGTCGGCAAAGCCCTGCTCGGCGAAGGTCGGTACTTCCGGCACAAAGGGTGAGCGTTGCTTCCCGGACGTTGCCAGGATGCGCAGCTTGCCGGCCTTGTGATTGGGGATGAAGTCGCCATGCGGCGTGAACATGGCCGCAAGCTGGCCGCCCACCACATCGGTCACGCCGGGCACGGAACCGCGGTAAGGCACATGTTTGAGTTCCACCTGGTTGTTCAGGCCCAGCAAGGCGCCCAAAAAGTGGGGGGTTGATCCCGCAGCGGGCGAGCCATAACTCGCATCCTTCGGATTGGCCCTGGCCCATACCAGGAAGTCCTGGACGGTCTTCACGGAAGCGGGCACCAGCGGCCCCACAGCCAGCCCATGGTGAATCATGGACGCGGTGCCCACGGATACAAAATCCGCGAACGGGTCATAGGCCAGCTTTTTGTAGATGTGGGGATACAGCGACATGCAGGAAAACGGCGTCATGGCAATGACGGAGCCGTCCGTGGGTGCCATCTTCAGCGTCTCCAGCGCGATGCGGCCGCCGGCGCCGGCCTTGGTGTCCACGATGGCGTTGTTTTTGGAATAGGCGGTGCCGCCCATCCTGTCGCCGACACGGCGCGCGCAGATGTCGCCCGCACTGCCGGCGGGGAATCCGTAAATGATCTTGACCTGCTCCAGCGGGCTCGCATGGGCAGAGAACGGGGCGAAGCCGGCGGCTGCGGTGAGCGTTGCGGCTGCCTGCACAAAATGACGGCGTGTTTGCATGAAATGTCTCCTTTTTTAATGATGTCCAACGGACGGCGAATGCAGAAGGCCCGGGTTTCACGGCCTTCGCAAATCAGGTCGTCACCACGTTTGATCACATGCTTCTGGATGAATACCTTGTCGCGCCACTCCTCAATACTTGTGTGAATCTGCAGCGTCTCGCCATAGACGGCGGGCTGGGTGAACCGCGTATTGATCTCGAGCAGCGGCGTTCCGATGATGCCGGTGGTCTTGACAAGCTCACGCCAGGTTGGCACGCCGCACTTGACAAAAAAGTTCAGCGACGAGGCGTCCATCCACCGCGAGAAATTGGGGAAAAACACGATCCCCGCTGGATCGCAGTCGCCAAACGCAACGGAAACTTCGTAAACAACGGTCTTGCTCATGCTGTTCACCTTGGCGCCATGCGCAATGCGCCATCCAGCCGGATGACTTCGCCGTTGAGATGGTCGTTGGCCACGATGTGCGCGGCCAGCTGGGCAAACTCCTCGGGCTTGCCCAGGCGCTGCGGAAAAGGAATGCTGGCGGCCAGCGAAGCCTGCACCGCCTCGGGCAATTGCTGCATCAGCGGCGTTGCGAACAGGCCCGGCGCCACCGTGCAGACGCGGATGCCGTGCTGCGCCAGGTCGCGCGCCATCGGCAGTGTCATGCCGACCAGGCCGCCCTTGGAGGCACTGTAAGCCTGCTGGCCCACCTGGCCGTCAAAGGCCGCCACCGAGGCCGTGAACATCATGACGCCGCGCTGGCTATCTTCCAGCGCGGGCAGTTTGGCGCAGGCGGCCGCAAACAGGCGGCTCGCGTTGTAGGTGCCCACCAGGTTGATGGTGACGACTTTGGCAAAGTCTTCGAGCGGCGCAGGGCTGCCGTCTTTGCCCACCACGCGCCTGGCCGAGCCAATGCCGGCAACGTTCATCAGGATGCGGGCCGGGCCATGCGCAGCTGCGGCTTTTTCCAGCGCGGCCGCCAGGCTGGCGCTGTCGGTGATGTCGCACTGGCACGCCACTGCGGTGCCGCTCCCGTGCGTGGCGCAAATGTCGGCCGCGACTTTTTCTGCTCCGGCGAGATTCACATCCAGCACGGCAACCCTGGCGCCCAGGCGTGCCAGCTCACGGGCAGTGGCTTCACCCAGCCCTGAGCCGCCTCCCGTCACCAGCGCCGCAAGTCCTTCAATCTTCATGCCTTCTCTCCAGATCGGTTGCTATTGTTTTTATAGCTGCTTGCGCTTGTCTGCTGTGCACTGCAGCCACCATTTGCTCAAGAAATTTCGGCCCCTTCGGGGTTTTCAAGCAACAGGGCAATGCCCTGCCCGCCGCCCACGCATGCGGATGCAATGCCGTAACGCAGGCCCGCGCGTTGCATTTCACGCGCGACGGTGACCGTCAGGCGGACACCGGTGACCGCCAGCGGGTGACCCATCGCGATGGCACCACCATTGACATTGAGCTTGCTCAGATCGAGGTTCAGTTCACGCGCCACCGCCAGCGTTTGCGCGCCTTGGGCTTCGTTGATCTCGAAGCGGCCGATCTGGTCCAGCGTCAGGCCGCAGCGCGCCAGCAGCAGGCGAATCGCTGGCGCGGGACCTATGCCCATGATTTCGGGCGGCACCCCCACCACCGCGGCAGCCACGACACGTGCCAGCGGTTTTTTTCCATGCGCCTTCACGTACTCGCCCGAGGCCACCACGGCTGCCGCTGCCGCATCCACCAGCGCTGCACTGTTGCCRCCGGTCTGCACCCCGCCGGCGTGAACCACCCGGAGTTTGGCCAGCACCTCGACAGGAGACAAGCGTGCGTGGGTGTCCTGTGCGACTTCCGCGGTTTTGCCCTGCAGGCGTATGCCGCGCGTGGCGTAACCTGGGAGTTCAAATTCTTCCGTGACCACCGGCACAATTTCCCCCGCGTGAAAACCTGCCTCGCGGGCCGCCACGGCTTTGGCAAACGAGCTGGAGGCAAATTCATCGACGGCTTCCCGCGTGATGCCGTATTTCTTCGCAAGGTTTTCCGCGGTCTGGATCATGTCGATGCCTGCGGCGGAGTCTTTCAGGGCCTCCCACATGAAGTCCTTGAAGCCGACGGGTGCACCCAGCTTGAAACCGGTGCGGTGTTCGAAGGCGGCGATCGGGTTGCGCGTCATGCTCTCGGCGCCGACGACCAGCGCCACGCTGGCGGCACCGCTCTGGATCTGCTCGCCGGCCTGGCGGAACAATTCGAAGCCGGTGCCGCAGATGCGCTGCACCATGATGGCCGGCACCTCCACAGGCACTCCTGCGTAAAGCCCGATATGGCGCGGCAGCATGAACTGCTCAAAATCACCGGGAGCCATGTTGCCGGCAAGCACCGAATCGACATCGCTGCCACTGACACCGGAGCGCTGGAGCACGGCGCGTGCCGCCTTGATGCCGAGGTCGGTGGGCGATATATGGCCGATGGCGCCGCAGTAGTCGACCATGGGCGTGCGAATGCCGTCGAGCATCCAGACGTCTTCGAAAGCGGAGAAAAATCCTTTGGATGGCATGGTGTTTGTGCGTGTATGTGTTGGGGCTTGAGTTTCAGGGTGCAGCGGGTTTGACGATGGGGTGCGCCGTGTCATCGTGCAGGGCTACCACCAAAGCTTCACGGTGCGTCAGCACGGCGCGCTGGTTGATGGAGCCTTTGTCGGTGACTTCACCCTTGTCGAATGAGGGCGGCTCATGCATCAGGTGCAGGCGCCGGATGCAGCTGGCGCTGCCGGTCGCGCCCTCTGCGAGCTTGTTCATCATCTCCTGAAAGTGCGCTACCACCTGCGGGCTTTCAACGGCCTGGCGCAGCGGCGCGTCGGGCGGCAGTCCGGCCAGCGTGCGCACCGCAGGTGTCGGGAAAACCAGTGCGCCCACTTCCTTGAGGTTGATGCCCGTGAGTACCACGTCCTGCACGTAAGGCGCTCCCGCAGCGACGATCTTTGCACGCAACGGGCCCACACTGACAAAGGTGCCCGTGGCCAGCTTGAAGTCTTCGGCGATGCGCCCGTCGAACTTGAGCCCGAGGTGAATGTTGCCCTCATCAATCCATTTGACGGCGTCGCCGGTACAAAAAAAGCCTTCTTCGTCAAAGGCTGCTGCCGTCTCCTGCGGTGCGCGCCAGTAGCCGGGCGTGATGTTGGGGCCCTTGTAGCGCACCTCGGTCTTGCCGTCGGTGTCCACCAGCTTGAGCTCGATGCCGGGCGCGGGCACGCCGAGGTCGCCGGCTTTCACGTTGGGGTTGGTCACAAAAATGGCAAACGGCGCGGACTCGGTCATGCCCAGGCCGGTCGCCATGACAATGCGCTCGCCCACTTCTTTTTCTTCGGACTCGTACAGGCTGTCCCACACGGGTTGGGCCAGCGCAGCGCCGGCATAAAAAAACATCTTCACGCGCGACAGCAGGTTGCGCCGCAGCTCTGCGTCCGTTTTCATGGCGCTGGCGATGGCCTCAAAGCCGGTAGGCACGTTGAAGTACACCGTGGGGGCAATCTCGCGCAGGTTGCGCAGGGTTTCGTGCATCAGCGCCGGGGTCGGTTTGCCGTCGTCGATGTAGAGCGTTCCGCCATGGAACACCACCATGCCGAAATTGTGGTTGCCGCCGAAGGTGTGGTTCCAGGGTAGCCAGTCGACCAGCACCGGCGGCTCGTCCTGCAGCACGGGCATCGATTGCGCCATTTGCTGCTGGTTGGCACACCACATGCGCTGGGTATTGATGACCGCCTTGGGCATCTTGGTGGAGCCGCTGGTGAACAGGAATTTCACGATCGTGTCCGGCCCTGTGGCCTGCATGGCGCGGTCTACGGCCTCCGTGGCCGGCGTTGCAGCCAGTTCGGCAAACGCCGTGGTGGCGCGCCCTTCGACCTGCCCGGTAGCCAGCACCACCTCGACGTCGTTGCCAATGGCTGCGCTGATGGCCCTGGCGTAGCGGGCGCCGTCGGCGGCAAACACCAGACCCGGCGTCACGGTCTTGAGCACGTGGCGCAGCTTGTCGTAGTCCTGGCTGACCAGACTGTAGGGCGGAGACGTCGGTACAAAGGGCACGCCGGCCAGCATGCAACCCAGCGCCAGCAACGCATGCTCCAGGTCGTTTTCCGACAGGATGACCACCGGGCGTTCGGCGCTCAGGCCCCGGTCGACCAGCCCCTGTGCGATGTTGCGGGCCGAGACCCAAGCTTCGGCATAAGTGATGTGCCGCCAGTCGCCGGTCTTGCCATCAGCCAGCTTTTCGCGCCGCGCCATGAAGCTGCGGCCCGGGACCGTCTGCGCCCAATGCTGCAGGCGGTCAGTGATACGGGTCGGGAAGGCTTGCAGGGCCTGGTCTGCGCGCAGATAGCGCACACCGGGTACGCCGTCGCGCAAAACCACACGGGTCACGCCAAAGGCCATGGGACGAAATTTCGGGGCACTCATGGTTGTCTCTTCTGTCTCTTGTCTTCTGTCTTTTTTCTGGATGTCTCTCTTGCCTGCCCGCCCGGCCTGGTCAGCCCTTCTGGACCTTGCGGGCCTTGCCGTCCAGGAAGTCTTTCACGCGGCTCTTGGCTTCGGGTGCGCTTTGCGCCACTGCGGCCATCAGGGCCTCGGTGAAGAACCCCTGGTCTGCCGGTTGCTCGGCAATGCGCGGCAACGCATGCATGAGGGCGTAGTTGGTCAGCGGTGCGTTTTCTGCCACGCGAGTGGCCAGTTCAAGGGCTTTGGCGAAAGCCTGGCCCTCGGGCACCAGGTATTGCGCGATGCCTATGCGCTCACCGTCCACCGCGTTGTAGACACGGCCGGTCAGCATCATGTCGGTCATTCGTGCGGCGCCGATCAGCCGCGGGATGCGCACCGCACCGCCACCACCGACAAAGATGCCGCGCGAGCCTTCGGGCAGCGCGTAGAAAGCGCTTTCGTCGGCAACCCGGATATGGCAGGCACTTGCCAGCTCCAGGCCACCACCGACCACGGCACCGTGCAGGGCCGCGATCACGGGCACCGGGCCGTACTGCACCCGCTCCAGCGCTGCGTGCCACATGCGCGAATGGTGCAGGCCCTGGCTGGCGTCACGCTCCTTGAGTTCGCTCAGGTCAAGGCCCGCGCAGAAGTGGTCACCCTCGCCGCAAAGCACGGCGGCTTTTGTTTCGGAAGGAAGGCTTTCGAACAGGTTCCGCAGTGCCAGGATCAGGGCGTCACCCAGGGCGTTGCGTTTGGCAGGGCGCGCCAGGCGGACCACGGCGACATTGCCGTGCATTTCGAGATGAAGGTATTTTGGGGTCATGTGAAGTGTGTTTCCGGAAGCCAATTATGGTTATGAATAATAACTATTACAACGTGATTAAGMCTTTTTTTTCTAGTGAAAACCCTAGGGCGTACCAAGGCATGTTTGCGCGGCGGACCAGCCGGCCCGCAAGGCAATCCGCAGGAGGAAACCCTGGATGAAGAATGACTCCCCCCGCAGGGGATGGAGGAAATTGGGTCGCCCGGCAGACGGCGATTCGGCACACTGGGTGTGCCGCTAACGCTAGCGGTCAGTCAGTTTCGCTGTGGCCCGGCCTGGCGCCGGCAGCAGCCGGCGAAGGCCTGGCTCAAATATTGAGCCACTTCAGCAGCTCGCGCATGCGCGCTTCCGACGTGGTGTCGAACTGCTCGATGCCGATACGCTTGAGCACGTCCTTGCCGGCATCGCTGGCGGGCAGCGCCAGCAATTCCTCCTGGATCGCCTTGAGCTGTTCGGGCTTGACGCGTTTATGGGCCACCAGCGGAAAGTAGGGCTGCGCCACGCTCTTGTGCAGGATGCGGCCGCCGTCTTTTTCCCATTTTTTGCCGATGCCCGAGTAGGAAGCGACACCGCCCACATCGGCAAACTTGTTGTCCAGGTAGAACCCGACGGCAGCTTGTTCGCGCACGAACTGCACGTTTTCCTTGTCGACCAGGATGCCTTTGTCCCTGAGCTCTGCGGCACAGAAGCGGGACATATAGGCAATCTGCTCGGGCAAGGCAATCCGCTTGCCCTTGACGTCGTCGATGGTCTTGAGGGCCGAACCCTTGGGCGCAATGATGAAGCACTGCCCGTCGGGCTTGGTGCTGGCGATATAGCTGTAGCCGTAGTCGCGCATGCCGCGCGCCGGGTAGTCGCTCGGGCGTGCCATCACCAGGTCGAAGCGGCCGGTCTGCATGCCTTCTTCCAGCTGCTTGAATTCGCGCGCAAACACCACGCTGACCTTGGCYTTCATGGCTTTGCCGATCACCTCGGCCAGSCCCTGGTATTTGGCRATCACCTGGGCRTGRTCSAGGCCRCCCGARGTGCCTTCGCTGATGCCCAGYAYCAGYTGCTGGGCCTGCGCCTGGGCATTGGCAGTGCCCATACAAAACTGGCTGAACCCCAACACCAGGGTCCCTAACATCCATCTCCTCAGCATAAGCCTCTCCTTATATAAAGCTCACGCATGCTACTGCGTGTGTCCGGCGCTGGCTAGCGCAATTTACCCCTGTCAACTTTTTCCACCACCCTCATGACATGGTGGGCGCCCGCTTGCATTTGCACCCCGATGACACAATCGGAAGATGCCGCAGACCACCGCCGCCCGACCGACCGAAATCATGAAGAGTCTGCCCACCTTCCTGATCGCCATGCTGCTGACTGCCCTGTCTGCCTGTAGCCCGGCGCCGCGCGCCAGCCAGGACCCGCTGTCGATTGCCCGCGCCCCGGTGGCCACGGCCATCAACGACTACCAGCGCTGTGCCCAGAGCGCCTTGCAGTCGCTGAAAGACAACCCGGAGCAGTCCGTGTTTGTGCTCGCCGATGCCGCACTGGCGGCCTGCGATGCCGGCCTGGATCAGGTGCGGCGCAGCATCCTGGCGGATAACGCAGGCCACCCTTATGTGGCCGCGTTTGCTTAAGATGCCAGCGCCAACATCCGCATTCGCACCCGCAACATGCTGGCGCACAGCCTGAACCGCGCTCGGGAAGCCGCAGCGCCGCATGCCGCGCCGGCAAAGTAATTAAGCGGGAAAACCCCCGCAGCGTTCAGCGCAAGCTCTTCACGAAGCGCAGCGCGTTCGGGGCAAGAACACCGCAGAACCGGCTTTGCCGGGCTGCAGGTGTTGCCACCCTGAGGGGGGTTCCGGCTACACGCAGTGAGCCGAGACAGGGGGCTACAAGTTATCGCAGGCCCTTCACATAGCGCGGCGCATTCGGGTCGCGCTGGCGGCGCTCTCGCGGCGACTCGCCCTCGCCGAAGATGGCACCGAATGTCGACTCGATAAAACCTGATTCAGGATAGACCTCTTCCTCGGTATCGATGGACCGGGCGCTCTGGCGGTCGGGCACAGGCGCCGGGGCAAGCACCGGCTGGCTGCGCTCCTTCACCACCTCGGACACCAACTGCACCAGCGGCACGCGTGCCTTGGGCTCGGGGGTGGCCATGATTTCTTCAAGCCGGTCGGCCCACACCGCCAGGTCCACGTGGCCATCCTCGGCGGCTTTTTCCCGCGCAAAACGCGCTATTTCGGCGGCGTATTCCTGGTTACCGGCCATCCACTCGGTGTCGGTCACGCGGCCGGTTTTGCGGCGCAACAGCACATGCAGGTGGGCCGCAACGGCAATTTTTTCACTGGAGGGCATGGTGCGCAATCCTTGAAAGTGGAGTCCGTTGTTTGTCAGTTACGTGCCCAACCGCTCGGCGTGCTGGGTGATGTCCAGGCCGTCGCTCTCGGCGGCTTCGCTGACGCGCAGGCTGACGATCAGCGAGGTGACCCACAAGGCCAGCGCCGTCATGAACAGGCTGTAGAGCATGACGGCGCCTGCGCCGATCGCCTGGGTCATCAGGCTGCCCTCGACACCGGAGATGGCCTTGCTGGCAAAGATGCCGGTCAGCAGCGAACCCACAATGCCGCCCACGCCGTGCACGCCGAACACGTCCAGTGAATCGTCGGCGTTGAGCAGGCGCTTGAGGCCCGTGGCGCCCCAGTAGCAGGCCACGCCGGCCACCAGGCCAAACACCAGGGCCGCGCGCGGCGAGACAAAGCCCGCCGCCGGCGTGATGGCGACCAGCCCGGCGACCAGGCCCGAGCACAGTCCCAGCAGGGAAGGACGCCCGCGAACAATCCATTCGGCCGCCATCCACGAGAGAGCGCCCGCGGCCGCCGCGATGTGCGTGACGGCCATCGCCAGGCCGGCCCGGCCGTCGGAGGCCACGGCGGAGCCGGCGTTAAAGCCAAACCAGCCGACCCACAGCATGCCGGCACCGGCCATGGTCAGGCCCAGGTTGAAAGGCGTAAACGGTTCACGGCCGTAGCCGTGGCGTGGCCCGAGCGCGTAGGCACAGACCAGCCCGGCAATGCCGGCATTGATGTGCACGACCGAGCCGCCGGCAAAGTCCAGCGCGCCCATGCGCGCCAGCCAGCCATTGGGCTCCCAGACCCAGTGGGCAATGGGTGCGTAAACGACGACGGTCCACAGCGACATGAACACCAGCATCGCGGAAAACCGCATGCGTTCCACAAACGATCCGACCACCAGCGCGGCCGTGATGATGGCGAAGGTCAGCTGGAACATGGCGTAGACCGACTCGGGAATGTTGGGCGCGATATGGCTCACGGCCACCTTCTGCGCATCCTTCACGTAGTCCAGCCCGGTGAACCAGAGCCGCTCGGGACCACCCAGATAGTGCCCAAGCGCACCTTTGCCGGGCGTGAAGGCGATGGAGTACCCCACCGCAAACCAGAGCAGGCTGACGACGGCACAGATGGCGACGACGCAGGCCATGACGTTGAGCACGCTTTTCCTGCGCACCATGCCGCCGTAAAAAAGGGCAATGCCGGGCAGGGTCATGAGCAATACCAGTGCGGTGGAGGTCATCATCCAGGCGGTGTCGGCACCATTGAGGGTCTCCACGCCGACCAGCCCTGGCTGCGTCAGCGGTGCCGGGGCAGCCGCAGGAGGCACAGGAAGGGGCGCAGACGCGGCAGCCATCGGAGCGGCAGGAGGCGCAGGAATCGTGGCCTGTGCGGGGGACGGTGCGACTTCCGGAGCGCTGGCAGTGACTGCTGGCGGCGCCACTGCCGGGGGAGCCGTGGTCTGTGCCAGGGCTTGCTGGCATGCCAGGCCCAAGCATAAAGACATACTCAAGGCCAGAAATCTGTTCATATGCATACGGTGCCCGCCTGTTCAATCAACCAACAATTGGTAACAACAGGCATAAGTCGTGCCAATACCGCAGTAGCTCGTGTGATGGGACTGCGACGGAAAATATGTACTGCAAAAGTGCGCAAACGATTGGCGTGGTGCCCCAAAAACATCCACAGAACCAGCGGCCGCCCAAAGCCCGGGGCCGGGAAACCCCCAATGCACTGGGACAGTGCGCCCGCTATATTGGATGACTTGCTGACGAGCCTTGCTGCTCGCAACGCGAGGAGCCGAGGAGACACGAGAGAGTCATTAAGAAGTACACAAGCAAAGCGGCATTCCACAAGAGATGCAGATTTGCAAAAAGCGCTGGCAACCCCAGCGCTTTTTTTATGCCTCCGCCGTGATGGGTAAAACCCTCAAAAACCTTTGCAACCATTGACTGTCTTGCGCAAACAGCTATCTATTTGATAGCAATTAGTCTATTCAATGCGATGGGACAATCCGGGCCATGGAATTATTCATCGTCTCGTTGGCCTCCCTGCTCGCCGGTTTTGTGGACTCTATCGTCGGGGGCGGCGGGCTGATCCTGGTGCCGGCCCTGTTTGCCGTTTTCCCCACTACCCATCCTGCCACCCTGTTTGGGGTGAACAAGGGGGCCTCGGTCTGGGGCACCGCGGTTGCCACGGCCCAATATGCCCGCCGCGTGGAGCTTCGGTGGGCGGCGCTGCTGCCGGCGGCGGCTGCGGGTTTTACCGGCTCGCTGGCAGGCGCCTGGCTGGTCACCGTCATCTCGCCGGGATTTTTGCGCAAGGCCCTGCCCTTTGTGCTGCTGGCGGTACTGCTTTACACCCTGGCCAGGAAGGAGCTGGGCCGCCACCACACGCCCCGCTTTACCGGCCGTGCCGAGACCGCGGCGGCCTGCTGCATCGGGCTGGTTTTGGGGTTTTACGACGGCTTCTTCGGCCCGGGCACCGGCAGCTTTTTTGTATTTTTATTTGTGCGCTGGCTGGGTTATGACTTTTTGAACGCGTCGGCTTCGGCCAAGCTGCTCAACACCGCCACCAACCTGGCGGCGCTGGCGCTCTTTGCCTATAAAGGCCATGTCTGGTGGCATTTCGCCCTCACGATGGCCGTGGCCAACGTAGCAGGCAGCCTGCTGGGCACCCGCCTGGCCTTGAAACATGGGGCTGGTTTTGTGCGCGGGGTGTTTATCGCCGTGGTCAGCGCGCTGATCCTGAAAACCGCTTTTGACGCATTTGCGCGCTGACGGCGTGCTGCCAGTTTGCTATTGATTTAGTAGCTTCTTGCGCACGTCCTGTATGGGTTTTCGGCGGATTTTGCTTGAAATCCGGCCATCACTGTTTAATGACCAAATTGGCGTCCAGCCCAATAAAGGCATGCGCAAGCAGCTCTCAAATCGATAGCGACGGCCGGCTMAATCGGGGTTGATGCCCGCCGCCGCCATGGGCGGCGGCAGCTTGCTGAGCGCCTCCGCAATCGCCGCCGTCCTGGCCTTGGCGGCAGCGGCAGCCGCGGCGTTCGTGGGGCCGGGGGAAGCGCCTGCTGCGCCGGCCGACAGCTGGCCGGCCACGTCGGCGGCCTGACGCGGCTTGCCGATGGGCGCTGCCGCCAGCCCCTTCTGCACCGCCACCATGTCTTCCTCGCTCGGGTATTGGCCCAGCAGCACATAGTCAAAAACACGCCGTGCAATCGGCGCCGCCACCCCGGCGCCCCAGCCGGCGTTTTCCACGATCACCGCCAGCGCGATCCTGGGGTCTTCGGCCGGCGCAAACGCCATGTAAACAGCGTGGTCACGCTGGTACTCTTCCATCTTGCTGCTGTTGTACTTGTCTTTCTGGCCGATGGTGACCGCCTGCGCCGTGCCGGTTTTGCCGCCGCTCAGGTAACCCGCGCCGGCAAACACGCGGGCCGAGGTGCCTTCCTGGGTAACGCCGACCAGGGCCTTGCGCACGATCGCGATGTTTTCAGCCTTGTAGCCCAGGTTTTCCGGCGCATCGGCCGGTAGCGGGTGCATCACGCGCGTCACCGGGTCCTGCGTGCCGATCACCAGCCGCGGCCTGTGCTTGACGCCGTTGTTGGCCAGCACGGCCGTGGCCTGCGCCAGCTGCAGCATGGTGAAAGTGTTGTAGCCCTGCCCGATACCCAGCGAAATGGTTTCACCCGGGTACCACTTCTGGTGCTCCGGCCTTTTATAGGCCTTGCGTTTCCAGTCCTGGCTGGGCAGCACGCCCGTGACTTCACCGCTGATATCGATGCCGGTGATTTGCCCAAAGCCCAGCGGCTGCATGAAGTCGTGCATGGCGTCCACGCCGAGTTCGTTGGCCAGCGAATAAAAGTACACGTTGCTGGACTTCACGATGGCGCGGTACATGTCCACCGCCCCCAGCGCAATGTCGCCGTGGCTGCGGAAGACGTGGCCGCCAAAGCTCCAGGAGGCGTTGTCGTTGACGATGAAGCTGGCGGAGCGCTTTCCGGTTTCCAGTGCCGCCATGGCCATGAAGGGCTTGTAGGTGGAACCCGGCGGATAGGTGCCGCGCAGCGCGCGGTTGAGCAGCGGCTTGTCCAGCGAATCCCGCAGGTATTGCCAGCTCTCCGTGTCGATGCCGTCCACGAACAGGTTGGGGTCGAACGTCGGCTTGCTGACAAACGCCAGTACGTCGCCGGTCTTCGGGTCCATCGCCACCAGGGCGCCGCGCCGGTCGCCGAACATGTCTTCCACCAGCTTCTGCAGGCGGATGTCCAGCGACAGCATGACGGTGTTGCCGGGCGTGGCCGGGTTGCTGGCGAGTTTGCGCATGGCGCGGCCGCCCGCCGAGGTCTCGACCTGCTCGACACCGGTGGTGCCGTGCAGCTGCTGCTCAAAACTCTGCTCGACGCCGAGCTTGCCGATGTAGTCGGTGCCGCGGTAGTTGCCTTCGTCTTCGCTGCCTTCGATGATTTCTTTTTCCGCCTGGTTGATGCGGCCGATGTAGCCCACCACGTGGCTTCCCAGCTCGCCATAGGGGTAGCTGCGAAACAGCCGGGCCTTGATGTCAACACCCGGAAAACGGAAACGCTGCGCCGCAAACCGGGCGACTTCTTCGTCGGTCAGGCGCGTGCGTATGGGCAGCGATTCAAAACTTTTGGATTCTTCGCGCAACCGCTTGAAACGCCGCTTGTCGCGCACCTGGATGTCGACCACCTTTTCCAGCGCGGCAATGGTTTCTTCCAGGTTGTCGACCTTGGAAGGCGTGATCTCCAGCGTGTAGGCCGAATAGTTGGTGGCCAGCACAACGCCATTGCGGTCCAGGATCAACCCCCGGTTGGGCACGATGGGCACGATGGCCGTCCGGTTGCTTTCCGCCTGCTCGTTCAGGTCGGCATGGCGGTACACCTGCAAATACACMAGCCGCGCCGCCAGCAGAGAAAAAGCACACAGCACCGCAAAGCTGGCCACCAGCACCCGCGCGCGAAAGCGCGACAAATCGGCTTCAACATTGCGCAGTTCAGTCATGGCCGTGTGACTCTACAGCCGCCGGAAAGTGCCCACAACCCCGTCCGCTTACCTCTGGAAAGAAAGAGGCGATGCGAAGCGAGCCGAAAAAGGCCAGCATGAGCCGCGGAACTGGCTTCGCCAGGCCGCAGGCGGGCGGCCCCCTCGGGGGGCAGGGAACACACCAAGTGAGTGACCGTGGGGGCCATATCTAGAGTGGTCGATTCTGGTCAGGATCGGGTGCACGGCGCTGCGGCACCAGCAGCAGCACGCTCACCACCGGCCACAGAACGGCCTCTATCAGCGGCGCCAGCAGCATGATCCAGCCCGGGAAAATACCGCCGCCGATCATGCGGATCACCAGCTCCACACCATGCGCCACCGCAAACAGCGGCAGCACCTGCAAGGCCTGCGACGGCACCGTGAACCAGAGCAGGCGGCGATGGATCATGGTGGCAAAAAAGCTCAGCGCCGTATACGACAGCGCATGCTGACCGAGCAGCGAAGACTGGTGCACGTCCATGCCCAGGCCGAACATGAAAGCCACGCCGATGCCGACACGCAGCGGCTGGTGCACGTTCCAGAACACCAGCACCAGGGCCAGGAAGTCGGGCATCCACGGCACGCGGCCCARGGGCAGCATGTCCAGCAGCAGCGCCGCGATCAGGCTGCACCAGATGAAGACGGGGTTGGCSGGCAGCAGCAGCTGCTGGCCTGATCGCATGATCATGTTGTCACTCCCTGCATGATCATTTCGAAGCCCCCTTCTTCTTGGGCGCGGGCTCGGGGGTGTCGTCGGGCCGCGGCGGGATCTGGCCGGTGCCGGGCTTGACCACGATGACGTGCCGCGCACCCGTCACGAGCGCCTGCGGTGTACAGAAAATTTTTGCGAACGCCGATTCCGCGCGCCGCTCGATGCGGCTGATTTTGGCCACCGGCAGGCCGGCCGGGTAGACGCCGTCGACGCCGCTGGTGGTCAGCAGGTCGCCTTGCTGCACGTCCGAGTTGCTGCCCATGAAGCGCAGTTCCAGGCCGCTGCCCGAAACGGTCGGGTCGCCATAGGCCACGCTGCGCGCGCCTGTGCGCACATTGAGCACCGGAATGGCCAGGTCGCGGTCGACCAGCAAGGTCACTTCGCTGACCAGCGGATGCACGCGGGTGACCTGGCCCAGCACGCCGGACTCGTCCAGCACCGGCGAGCCCAGGTCAACGCCCTGCGCCATGCCTTTGTCGATGATCACCTTTCGGGTGTAAGGGTCCGCAGCGTCGTACAGCACTTCGGCCGCCATCACCGGCGTGCCGAGCTGCTCGCGCAGGCCCATGAGCTTGCGCAGGCGGTTGTTCTCCTGCGTGAGCTGCTCGACCTGGCCGGCACGCAACGATTGCAGCGCGAGCTTGCGGCMGGCTTCTTCGCTGCTGGTTTTGGCCTGGTTCAGGGTGGTGAAATATTCACCGCTGCTTTTGACCGCGCGCACCGGTTGCAACGCCAGCCATTGCACCGGATACAAGGCCGTAGCCAGCGCGGCGCGCACCGGTTGGGTAATGCGAAAACGCGTATCGGCCACCATCAGGAACAGCGACAGCGCGCTGAAAAACACCAGCTTGGACAGCGCCGAAGGCCCCTGTTTGAAAAAGGGCGGCGGGGATCTGTCGAGGGTTCCTAAAGGCATGGTTCGCTGTCAGGCTGGCCCCGCTTCATGCCCGGCGTGCAGCATGAAGTGAAGACGCTTATTCCGAGGTGAAGATGGAACCCAGGCGGTCCATGCGCTCCAGCGCAATGCCACAGCCGCGCACCACACAGGTCAGCGGGTCTTCGGCCACCAGCACCGGCAGGCCGGTTTCTTCGGCCAGCAGGCGGTCCAGGTCGCGCAGCAAGGCGCCACCGCCGGTCAGCATCATGCCGCGCTCGGCGATGTCGGCGCCCAGTTCGGGGGGCGTTTGCTCCAGAGCGTTCTTCACGGCGCTGACGATGTTGTTGAGCGGGTCGGTCAGGGCTTCGAGGATTTCGTTGCTGGAGATGGTGAAGCTGCGCGGCACGCCTTCGGACAGGTTACGGCCCTTGACTTCCATTTCCTTGACTTCGGAGCCGGGGAAGGCCGAACCGATGCTCTTCTTGATGGCCTCGGCGGTGGGCTCGCCGATCAGCATGCCGTAGTTGCGGCGGATGTAGTTGATGATGGCTTCGTCGAAGCGGTCACCACCGACACGCACGCTGCCCTTGTAGACCATGCCGCCCAGCGAGATCACGCCGACTTCGGTCGTGCCGCCGCCGATGTCGACCACCATGGAGCCGCTGGCTTCCGACACGGGCAGGCCCGCGCCAATCGCGGCAGCCATCGGTTCTTCAATCAGGTACACATCGCTGGCACCGGCGCCGAGCGCGCTTTCGCGGATGGCGCGGCGCTCAACCTGGGTGGAGCCGCAAGGCACGCAGATGATGATGCGCGGGCTGGGCTTGAACAGGCTGCGCGGGTGCACCATCTTGATGAACTGCTTGAGCATCTGCTCGGTCACGGTGAAGTCGGCGATCACGCCGTCTTTCATCGGGCGGATGGCCTCGATGTTGCCGGGGACCTTGCCCAGCATGGCCTTGGCTTCGTGGCCGACGGCCTGGATGGTTTTTTTGCCCTGGGGGCCGCCTTCGTGGCGGATGGCGACCACAGAGGGCTCATCCAGCACAATACCGCGGTCGCGTACAAAAATCAGGGTGTTGGCGGTGCCAAGGTCAATGGCCAGGTCGGTGGAGAAGTACCGACGGAATGATTCAAACATATGCAGGAGTCCGGTTGAGCATGAGCAAACTTCGTTGCTCCATCGCCTTTTTATTGATCAAGCAATTATGGGGAAGTTGAGCCAGAGGCGCTCTGAAATCTGCTTCYGGCACCTAAAAAACGCCTAAAGCCCGCATCCAACCCTGATTTCACACCAAAGGCGGGATAATAACGCATCCCCTATAGATCAATAGCTTTAGCCTGCCTGTTTTTTCAGCTTTACACCTCGTTTCAGCCCCTGTTTTCTGGTTTATTTTTCCCGTATTTCCTTCATCCCTACCCCATGGCATTGACACCCCAAGACATCGCCCGCGTCGCCAACCTGGCGCGGCTGGAATTGCGCCCCGACGAAACCGAGCACACCCTGGCCCAACTCAACGGCTTTTTCGCCCTGGTCGAGCAGATGGAAGCCGTCAATACCGACGGGGTGGAGCCTTTGGCCCATCCGGCCGCGGTGATCGGTGAAGTGGCCCTGCGCCTGCGCGAAGACGTCGCCAGCGAGCCCAACCAGCGCGAGGCCAGCCAGGTGAGTGCGCCCGCCGTAGAGCGCGGCCTGTTCCTCGTGCCCAAGGTGATCGAATGAGCGGCGCCATGAAATCTTCTTCCGCTTCTTCTGACCTCCACGACCTGGGCGTTGCCCAGCTGGCCGCCAGACTGGCCGCCCGCGAAGTCTCCAGTGTTGAGGTCACGCAACATTTCCTGGCCCGGATCCGGCAGGAAAACCTGGGCGCCTTCCTGGCCACCAGCCCCGACGTGTCGCTGACGCAGGCCAGGGCCGCCGATGTCCGCCTCGCCGCCGGTGAGCGCACGCCCCTGCTGGGCGTACCGCTGGCGCACAAGGACGTTTTCGTTACGCGCGACTTCCCCACGACAGCCGGCTCAAAAATCCTGGAAAACTACCGCAGCCCCTTTGATGCGACCGTGGTGGGCAAGCTCGGCGCAGCCGGCATGGTCACACTGGGCAAGCTCAACTGCGACGAGTTCGCCATGGGCTCGGGCAACGACAACAGCGCCTACAAACCGGTGAAAAACCCCTGGGACCTGGAACGCATTCCGGGCGGCTCCTCGGGCGGCTCGGCGGCCGCCGTTGCGGCCCGCCTGGTGCCCGCCGCGACAGGCACCGACACCGGCGGCTCGATCCGCCAGCCTGCGTCGCTCACCGGCATCACCGGCATCAAGCCCACCTACGGCCGCTGCTCACGCTACGGCATGGTGGCCTTTGCCTCCAGCCTGGACCAGGCCGGCCCGATGGCGCGCAGCGCGCTCGACTGCGCCCTGCTGCTCTCCAGCATGGCCGGGCCCGACCCCGACCGTGACTCCACGTCGCTGGACCTGCCCGTCACTGACTATGCTACTGATTTGATAGCTGCCGGCGCCCAACCTGCGGGCGCAAAACCGTTAAAAGGCTTGAGAATCGGGCTGCCCACGCAATTCTTCGGTGCGGGTTGCGCACCTGACGTGCTGGCCGCCGTGCGCGCCGCACTGGCCGAATACGAAAAGCTGGGCGCCACATTGGTTGACGTGAGCCTGCCGCTCACCGAACTCTCCATTCCGGTGTACTACGTGATCGCGCCGGCCGAGGCCAGCAGCAATCTGAGCCGCTTTGACGGCGTGCGCTATGGGCACCGCGCGGCGCACTACACCGACCTCAACGACATGTACAAGAAGTCGCGTTCGGAAGGTTTTGGTGACGAGGCCACGCGCCGCATCATGATCGGCACCTACGTGCTGTCGCACGGTTACTACGACGCCTACTATCTCAAGGCGCAGAAAATCCGCCGCCTGATCGCGCAGGATTTCCAGACCGCCTTCACGCAGTGCGACATCATTGCGGGCCCCGTTTCACCCACGGTAGCCTGGAAGATCGGCGAAAAGTCGGACGACCCGGTGGCCAGCTACCTCGCCGACATCTACACGCTCTCATCGAGCCTCGCCGGCCTGCCAGGCATGAGCGTGCCGGCGGGCTTCGGCACGAGCGGCATGCCTGTGGGCCTGCAGTTGATCGGCAACTACTTCAAGGAAGCGCAACTGCTGGGCGCCGCGCACCAGTTTCAGTTGGCTACCGACTGGCACCTGCGCCAGCCCCCAAGCCTTTGAGTGATTTGACATGAGCCAGACCCAATCCACCGTCAACCCTTTCGCCGAAATGCAAGCCGGTCGCCCCACCGGGCCGCTGGTGCAAGGTTACGAAGTCATCATCGGCTTTGAAACCCACACGCAGCTCACCACGCAATCGAAAATTTTCAGCCGCGCCTCTACCGCCTTCGGCGCCGAGCCGAACACACAGGCCTGCGCCGTGGACCTCGCCCTGCCCGGCGCTCTGCCGGTGATGAACAGGGGTGCTGTGCAGCGCGCCATCGAGTTCGGCCTGGCCGTCAACGCGCACATCGCCGAGCAAAGCGTGTTCGCGCGCAAGAATTACTTCTACCCCGATCTGCCCAAGGGCTACCAGATCAGCCAGTTCGAGATTCCGGTGGTGCAAGGCGGCAGCGTCGAGTTTTTCCTGGACGGCGAGGAACGCGCGGTGCGCCTGGTGCGCGCCCACCTTGAGGAAGACGCGGGCAAGTCGCTGCATGAAGATTTCATTGGCATGAGCGGTATCGATTTGAACCGCGCCGGCACGCCGCTTCTCGAAATCGTGACCGAGCCCGACATGCGTTCGTCCGCTGAGGCGGTGGCGACCGCCGCTGGTGATTTCGCGCGAGTGGGTGGAGACGACGCGCGCGCGGATGTCGGAGCTTCCACGCGTGATGGCGCAGCGGTTCGTGAGCGACTACAGCCTGCCTGAATACGACGCGGGCCAGCTCACGCAAAGCAAGGCCGTGGCCGCCTACTTTGAAAACGTAACTCAACTTGGCATTGAGGCGCTGGATAAGAGCAACCCGGAAATATTCCAAACCCGAAATGTGGAAAGCCATTGGCGACCACGGATGGCAAAACTGGCCAGCAACTGGATCATGGGGGAAGTTTCGCGCCGCTTAAATACTGAGGAGCGTGACATCGAAACGGTATCGATCTCGCCAGAGCAACTAGGGAAAATGATTGCTCGAATAGTCATCGAGACCATCTCCAACAACGCCGCCAGACAGGTGTTTGATGCTCTCTGGACCGGCGAGGGCCAGGACGTAGACGCCATCATCGAGGCCAAGGGCCTCAAACAGATGAGCGACACCGGCGAGCTCGAGAAAATCATCGACGATGTTCTTGCTGCCAACGCCAAAAACGTCGAGGAAGTTCGATCGGGCAATGCCAAAGCCTTCAATGCACTGGTCGGCCAGGCCATGAAAGCCACCAAAGGCAAAGCCAATCCGGCCCAGGTGAACGAGTTGCTCAAAAAGAAGCTGGGCTGACCGTTCTGACGGAGTTAACAGCGGCCCAGGGGCGAGCCGCTAATTTTTTGCGGCGCCAGCAACACCACTGGCCGCAATGGCAGGCGCGCCGGCAACGGCCCACAGCTGCTTGAGCTTGACCAGCTCTTCGTCAAACCGCTGGTTGACGCGTTTTTTTTCCTGCTCCTGGTCCAGGATGAACTTCTTCTGCACCAGGGCGCTGTTGTCGTTTTCCTCGATCCTGCGTTTCAGCGCAGGAGGTGCCTTGGCGGGGTCTTTCGCGTAGAACTCGAGCTCGCTGTTGATGCTCTTGCGCTGCGCGGCCAGTTCCACCGTTCTTTTGCTCGCAGCCTTGATGACCTCATCGATCTGGGCCAGCGCGGTGACGCGTTCCTGGTCGTGCACTTCCCGGCGCGGATAGCGCAGCAACAGGGCGCGGTCACGCCGTTTTTCCTCGGCTTCGCGTGCGCGCACTTCGGCTGCGGCCTTCTCTTTTTCCTCGAGGGCGGTGCGCTCCTGCACGGTCAACGACGGGCCCACCTGGCGCTTGACCAGGCCGGTGGGGCCCAGTTCCTGTTGCGTGCGGTCTATGCATTCAATGATCGGGCGATCTGCCGTGATCTTGCGGCCCTTGCCGTCAACACAGGTGTAGATGTTTTGCGCTGCGACGGGGACGGCCAGGCACATGAGTGAAACACAGATGACCGTGAACAGGGTTCGCAGGAGCAATTCGAATCCTTAATTGACGCCGTATCGTTCCCGATAGGCCAGCACCGACTGGTAGTGCGCTTGCAAAGATAACGTTTCAGGAGCGCTTATAGCCGACGTGCCGCCCTGCCTGGAGAGATACTGCAGCAAGTCGGTCAGGCGCGCAATCGCACAAACCTGCAACCCCAACTGATTCGTAACATATTGCACAGCACTGTGGTTCACATCCACACCGTTTTCGGTGGCCTTCTCCTGCCGGTCCAGCGCCAGCGCCACAGCGTGGGGAATGGCCCCGGCTGCCCGGATGATGGCAATGGATTCGCGGGCGGCGGTGCCTGCGGACATCACGTCGTCAATGATCAGCACACGGCCTTTGACGGGTGCGCCGACCAGCGTGCCGCCTTCGCCATGGTCCTTGGCCTCCTTGCGGTTGTAGGCAAACGGAAAATTGCGCCCCAGCCGCGCCAGCTCGACGGCCACCGCGGCAGCCAGCGGAATGCCCTTGTAGGCGGGCCCGAAAATCATGTCGAATTCAAGACCGCTGCGCTCTTCTTCGGCCAGCAGGTGGCGCGCATAGAATTGCGCCAGCCGGCCCAGCTTGGCCCCGTCGTCAAACAGGCCGGCATTGAAAAAATAGGGGCTCATGCGCCCGGCCTTGGTCTTGAATTGCCCGAAGCGCAGCACGCCTGATTCGACGGCAAACTGCACGAATTCCTGTGCCAGCGCACCGTCCGCAGAATGCGCTTCGTCCTTGTTGTCCAGTTTCCCTGCCGTGCTCATTTGAAAGTCCCATGTTTAAATTAACCAGCCTCAACCTCAACGGTATCCGCTCCGCAGCCAGCAAGGGGTTGCTGGACTGGGTTGCACAATCCATGCCGGATTGTATTTGTGTGCAGGAGCTCAAGGCCCAGGCCGCCGACATGAGCGGCCGGTTCGAGGAAATCGCCGGCATGAAAGGCCATTTTCATTTCGCCGAGAAAAAAGGCTACTCCGGGGTCGGCGTGTACACGAGGCACGAACCCAGCGACGTCATCGTGGGCTACGGCTCCGCCGAATTCGATGCCGAAGGACGTTATGTGGAACTGCGCTTTGACAGACCCGGGCGCAAGCAAAGCCCCAAGCTGTCCATCATCAGCTGCTATTTCCCGAGCGGCTCTTCGGGCGAGGAACGCCAGGCCGCCAAGTTCCGCTTCCTGGCCGAGTTTTATCCGCGCCTGCTGGCCCTGAAGGAAACGCGCGACTTCGTGCTGTGCGGCGACATCAATATCGCGCACCAGGAAATCGACCTGAAAAACTTCAAGGGTAATAAGAAGAACAGCGGCTTCCTGCCCGAAGAACGCGCCTGGATGACCGAGCTGCTGCGCGATGCCGAGCTGGCCAACGAAGCCGCACAGGAGCTGACACAGCGCACAGGCCCCTCGGTCAAGGGCGGCGGTATGGTCGATGTCTACCGAAAGCTGCAGCCCACAGCCACGGACGCGGCCTACACCTGGTGGAGCAACCGCGGCCAGGCCTATGCCAAGAACGTAGGATGGCGGCTGGACTATCACCTCGCCACCCCGGCGTTTGCCGCGCTGGCCCGCAGCGAACATATCTACAAGGAACAGCGGTTTTCCGACCACGCACCCATGAGCGTGGACTATGAGTTTGGACTTTGACCCCCGCCCAGGCTCACTGCGTGTAGCCCTTTTCCCCTTCCAGGGGGCGGCGCCTGCGGTCTGGCAAAGCCAGTCCCGCGGCCCCTGCTGGTGAATACCCCGCTGGTTAGTCCCTGAATTTTCAACCCAGCMGGGGCCGCGGAGCCGGCTTTGCCGGGCCGCAGGCGCMGTCCCCTGCAAGGGGAAAAGGGCTACACGMAGTGAGCCCGATAGGGGTGTGCTAATTTTTACCGTGGGGGCTCACCATCCAAACCCCATATGCAGCGGCAAATACACCGCCATGCCGGCCAGGATGGTGCCCAGCACGCCGTGACGCCAGTAATACCAGGCGGTGCCGGCGACTACCGCAAACAGCCGCGCGTCTTTCCAGGTTGCGATGAAATGGCCCTGCGTCATCACCATTTCCGGCACGATCACTGCGGCCAGCGCAGCAATGGGCGCGTAGTGCAGGCCGCGCTGCGCCCAGCCTGGCAGCGTCCAGGGCTTGCTGGAGAGAAAAAAGAAGGAGCGCGTGAGGACGGTCATCAGCGTCATGCCGATGATGGTCACCACCGTCCAGAGATCGGTCTGGTTCATGCTGCGTCTCCGGTTCCGGGAGTGGATACCGCAGGCTTGGCCGGCGCTGATTTTTCCAGCGCCAGGCAGACGATGACGGCTAYGGCAATGCCCACCAGGATATTGAGCTTGAGCGGCAAGGCGAAGGTGGCGACAGCGGCGGCACCCGCGATGGCTGCAGACACCGCTCGCAGGCGGGTGGTGGCCAGCGACCACATGATGCCCAGCAGCGCCAGGATGCCGGCAAAGCCCAAGCCCCAGGACAGCGGAATGGAATTGGCCAGCGCAATGCCCACCAGCGTGGCACCCACCCAGCTGACCCAGCTCATGCCGCAGCTGCCGACCCAGTAGGCGTCCTGGGCTTCAATGCCGGCAGCATCGGCGGCCGGGTGCGGGAAGCGTTTGGTAAAAAGCACATAGTTCAGGTCGGCCATGCCGTAGCCAAAAGCCATGCGGCGCCACAGGCTCTGGTGCATCACATAGGGGCGCAGGTGAGCGCTGAAGACCATGAAGCGCAGGTTGACGCAAAACGAGGTAGCCAGAATCACCCACATGGGTGCGCCCGCCACGATGAGAGGCAAGGCTGCCAGTTGGGAACTGCCGGCAAAAACCAGCACCGCCATCAGCAGCACCTCGATAAGACTCATGCCCGACTTCACCATTGCCACGCCCGTCATCAGGCCCCAGGCGGCGATGCCAGGTGCAACGCTAGCGAGCTCACTCACCCCGAGCCGGAAGTCCGGATGCTTGAAGAATGTCTTCACAAAAACCCCGCCCTTTTCTGTTCCGTCATTTTTTTCACCCCTGTTTGGCGATATCCGGTTGAATGAAGACCATGCCGGGACGGATCTCAAACCCCCGCAAAAACTCGGACGCATCCAGCGCCTTGCCGCCGGCTTTTTGAAGGCGGCTCACACGTAGAACGCCGTCGGCGGCACAAATGTCCACACCTTGTGGCCCTGCGGCAAGGACTTCACCGGCCTGGGCATCCCCCGGCCGACGCGCATTCGCCAGAACTTCGGCACGCCAGAACTTGAGGGTTTGCCCGTCTACAACACCGGCCGCGCCGGGAAACGGGTTGAACGCCCGGATCCGCCGCTCGAGTACGGAAGCGCCTTGCGACCAGTCCAGTAATGCCTCATGTTTTTCAATTTTGTGTGCGTAAGTGATGCCGTCCGCGGGCTGAGAGACCGCGTGCAGGCCTCCGCACGCAGCGATCTCGAGGGCCTCCACGATGAGCCGCCCGCCCAGATTGGCCAGCTTGTCGTGCAGCGAAGCCGTGGTGTCGCCGGGTGYGATGCGCAGCTTTTCCGTCAGGAGCATGTCGCCCGTGTCCAGCCCGGCATCCATTTGCATGATGGTGACGCCGGTTTCCGGATCACCGGCTTCGATGGCCCGGTGAATCGGCGCGGCACCGCGCCATCTCGGCAACAGCGACGCGTGGATATTGAGGCAGCCCGACCGCGGTACATCCAGAACCCACTGCGGAAGAATGAGTCCATAGGCCGCCACCACCATGACGTCCGCGCGCGCTGCGGTGATGGCTTCGTGCGCCGCGGCTGCATCGCCAGGGAATTTGCCGTCCAGCCGCAAGCTTCTGGGTTGGGCGATGGGTGTGTGTGAGGTTTCGGCCCATTGCTTGACGGGCGAAGCCTGCAGTTTCATGCCGCGGCCTGCGGGGCGGTCAGGCTGGCTCAGTACGAGGGGAATCTCAAAACCGGCCGCATGCAGTTTTTCAAGGGCCACACGGG
>NZ_JBFUAZ010000023.1:0-17996 GCF_056406035.1 Polaromonas sp. P1_E1_2
TTCCTGCCCATGTATGTGGTCGTCATCGTGCTGGTGCTGTGCACGGCGGAGTTTGCCGGCTGGCTCCCCGGGCTGTTGATTTTCTGGCTCAAGCCCTGGTTTGACCGTACCTTGTTGTTCATCCTGTCACGCGCGGTGTTCGGCCAGCCCACGCGGTGGAACGACCTCTGGCAGCGCCGTGGGATGGTCTGGGGCGGCCAGTTGCTCCGGACACTGCTGTGGCGGCGCCTGTCTCCCTGGCGTTCATTCACGCAGGCCGTCGATCAGCTCGAAGGCCAACGCGGCGGCGCCAGGCGCAAGCGGCGCGACCAATTGCTGCGCGGGCGCCGTGGTGCGGGCGCCGGCATGCAGATGATTTTTGCCAATGTCGAGATCGCGCTCGAACTCGCAATCCTGTCGGCGCTGCTGTGGTTCGCTCCTGAAGGCAGCTTCGGAGACGTCTGGCGTTGGCTGCTCGACTCGGAGGCTTCGGCGCAAAGCCTGCTTTTTGCAGCGGTGTACGCTTTCGTCGTCGGTTTGATCGAGCCCTTTTTTGTGGCCGCCGGATTTGCGATGTACCTGAACCGGCGCGTTGAACTCGAGGCATGGGACATCGAACAGGAATTCCGCCGTGCTTTCACCCCCGCAGCGGCGAAAGGCCGGCCATGATGGCTTCTCGCCACGCCGCCGCAAGGTGCTTTTCATGGCGATGGGCCGCGGCCTGCGTCGTGATGGCGGGTATGTCATCGTGGGCCAACCCGGCTGCGGCGCCAGCCGAGCCGCCCTCGCGCCAGCAGGTGCAATCGGCCGCCGACCGGGTTCGTGCCGATCCCAACCTGCCCAGCAGCAAGAGCGAAAAATCCCTGCGCTTCAAGAGCCAGGACAAAAAGCCGGAAGACAAAAAGAAGGATCGCGACAGCCTCAACTGGCTCAAGGATTTGGTGGCCAAGGTGTCCGAGGGCGCGCGCCTGCTCGTGTGGGCGCTGGGCGCGCTGGCCCTGGCCTGGCTGGTGGTCGGCATACGGCGCTGGGTGAAGGTGCGGGCCGGCGGCGGCCGGCACCGGATGGCGCCCCTGCCCAGCCATATCGGCAGCCTGGACATACGGCCTGAAAGCCTGCCCGACGATGTGGGCGCCGAAGTCGCGTCGCTCTGGCAGCGCGGCCAGCGGCGGCCCGCGCTGTCGCTGCTCTACCGCGGCGCGCTTTCCCGCCTGGTCCACCTGCATGCGGTGCCCATCCGGAACGCCAGCACCGAAGGCGAATGCGTGGCTCTCAGCGAGGGCCGGCTGGCGCCCATGTCGCTGGAGTTTTTCGCGCGACTGGTGACCGCCTGGCAGCTGGCGGCCTATGGCGGACGCCTGCCGCCCACGGCCGGCGTGCTGGCGCTGTGCGCCGAATTTGACGCGCGGCTGGGCGCATCCATCGCCCCGGCGAAAGCCATCGCATGAGGGACCGACTGATCCTCATCCTGCTCGGCGTGCTGTTGCTGGCGGGTAGCGCCTGGCTGATGTCGGCCACCGAATGGGTGGACGTCGACACACCCACGCCAGCCAAGGGTGAGGCCCTCACCAACCCGCTTTACGCCACCGAAAAACTGCTGGTCGCCCTGGGTGCGCGGGTCGTGCGGCACAAAAGCCTGGATGCCATGCCGCCGCCGCAAGCCCGGCTGGTGCTGGTGTCGCGCAACTGGGACCTGTTCCCTGAACGCGCGCAGCGCCTGCGTGCCTGGGTGGCACAGGGTGGGCATCTGGTCATCCCGGGCTTCCTGGCCGGCCATAAATCGCTAAAGGACTGGCTACCCGTCACGGAGCAAAGCCCCTTGAAGTGGGAGTCGCCCGCGATGCCGCCGCGCCCGTTGGCCAAACCCGTCAAGGACATGGACTGCCGCGCGCTGGAAGAGCCCGCCGAGGTCATCGCGAGCTACGCCGACAGCCGTGTCTATCGCGCCTGCGGCGCATATTTCAGCCCCCAGTACCTGCCGGTGAATCGGCTGGCCGCACCGCTGTGGTCCCTGCGCGGCACGGCCGGCACTGAGGCCGTGCGCGTGCAGGTCGGCCAGGGCACGGTCACCGTGCTCGGTGGATGGAACCTGCTGGACAATAGCAACCTGCTGCGCGCCGACAATGCGCAGCTGGCGGCCGCGGCATTGCAGGCGCGCGCCGGCACTGAATTCTGGTTTGTTGCCGAAGAGGCCCGGGAGCCCTTCATGCCCTGGCTGTGGCACCAGGCCTGGGCCGCCCTGTTGCTCGGCTTGCTGGCGCTGGCGCTGGCCCTGTGGCGCGCCAGCGTGCGCTTCGGGCCGTTGGCAGCGTCCGCAAGCGCTCACCGGCGCTCGATGGCCGAGCAAGTGCGCGGTACGGCGCGTTTTCTGCATATGCACGGGCCGAAGGCCTTGCATACAGCGCAGCTTCGCGCGCTGCACGAGTCGGCCACCCGGCAATTGCGCCGGTTTTCACAGCTTGATCCGAAGCAACGCACAGTCGAGATCGCACGCGCCACCGGCCTGGACGCCCTGTTGCTGGAACGCGCCCAGGCAGTCAGGTCGCGCAACCCCGGCGTGCTGGCCGCCGACCTCGAATTGATCGAAACCGCCCGCCGGCGCCTCGACGCCACGGGGCCCGACACGCGGCAGCCAACAGCTTTCACGTCTCCCGTTTCACCCGGCGCCTCACCCAGCGCCTCATCTGCCGCTTCATCTCCTCCTTCATCCTGAACCGAGAAACACCATGTCATTCATTCCCAACGAAGAACTGAGCCGCGCAGCCGAGTCGCTGCAAACCCTGCGCCAAGAGGTCGGCAAAGCCGTGGTCGGCCAATCGGAAGCCGTCGACCAGACCCTGGTGGCGCTGGTCGCATCCGGCCACGTCCTGATTGAGGGTGTACCGGGACTGGGCAAGACATTGCTGGCGCGCGCATTGGCGCAAGCCATGAGCCTGCGCTACGCCCGCGTGCAATTCACGCCCGACCTGATGCCTTCGGACATCACGGGTCATTCCGTGCTGGACCCATCGACCCGGAGCGAAGCCGGCATCGGCACGCTGCGGGTACACCAGGGACCGGTGTTCACGCACCTGCTGCTGGCGGATGAAATCAACCGCGCACCAGCCAAAACCCAGAGCGCCTTGCTTGAAGTGATGCAGGAATACCAGGTCACGCTCGAAGGAAAGGCCATGCCGCTGCCCCGTCCCTTCATGGTGATGGCGACACAAAACCCGATCGATACCGAAGGCACCTACCCTCTGCCGGAGGCGCAGCTGGACCGGTTCCTGCTCAAAATCAACATCGACTTCCCCAGCCATGCTGAAGAAAAGGCGATCGTGCAGCTGACCACCGGCCAGCGTGCCGGCAACCAGTTGCCGCTTGATGCGGTCAGGCCGTGCCTGGACGACGCGCAGGTGCTTGAACTGCAGCGGCTGGCCAGCCTGGTGCAGGCGCACGAACAGGTCATTGACTATGCGGTCCGCATCGCCCGCGCCACGCGCGACTGGCCAGGCCTTTCGTCGGGGGCAGGGCCGCGCGGCACCATGGCCCTGGTGCGGGCTGCACGGGCCGGCGCGCTCATGCACGGACGGGACTTCATCACACCCGACGATGTGGCACGGCAGGCCCTGCCGGCCTTGCGCCACCGGGTGATGATTTCGCCCGATGCGCAGCTGGAAGGCCTGGGTGTTGACGACTTGCTGCGCAGTGCCCTGGGCAGCGTCCAGGCCCCCCGTCTCTAGGCCGCAACTCATGCGCTGGTTGGTGATCCCCGCAAAAACGACCGTCAGGGTGCTGGCTTGCATCACGGCGGCCGCCGCGCTGGCCTTGCTCGGGGGTTTGCCGGTTGACCGGGTCGCGATACTGGCCAGCGCCGTCTTGCTGGCGGCGCTGGCAGGCGCCATTTTTGATCTCTGGCGCAGCCTGCGCCTGTGGAGGACAGCGCCGCTGCGCATTGAGCGCACGCTGCCTGGCGCTTTTTCACTGGGCGTGCCAACGGTGCTGACACTGGCGCTGGTCAATGACGGCCCCCTGGCCTGGGCAGTGACGGTGTTCGATGAGGTCGATCCGCGGTTTACCTTTGAAGGCCTGCCACAGGCCGTCACCGTGCCACCGGCTTCGCGCGCCGAGTTGCGATACACGGTGACCGCGAGAGAGCGYGGCGTCGCCCTTTTCGGCACGACCCAGCTGCGCTGGCACACYCGCGGCGGCTGTCTCGAGGTGCAGCAGGCGCTAGGCCAGCCCGGGAAGCTGCGTGTCTATCCCAACTTTGCYGCACTGGCCCGCTATGCCTGGCTTTCCGGTGACCGGCGGCTCGCCCAGATCGGCATTAAAACCTATGTCCAGCGCGGGCTGGGCACTGATTTCCGCCAGCTTGCTGATTACAAAACCGGGGACTCCCTGCGGCACATCGACTGGAAGGCCACACTGCGCCACCAGCGGCCCATCGTGCGCGAATTCCAGGACGACCGCGACCAGTGTGTGTTTTTCCTGCTGGACTGCGGCCGCCGCATGCGCGCTGATGAAAGCAGCCCGGAGCAAGAGCTGCGCGGCAGCAGCCATTTCGACGAGGCCCTCAACGCGCTGATGCTGCTGAGCTATGTCGCACTGAAAGAAGGCGACGAGGTCGGCGCAATGACTTTCGGCGGTTTGCCCGGGCATCGGCGTGACTTTGCGCCCCGCAAAGGCGCCGCCACACTCAATGCCCTCATGAACCGCCTGCACGACATCCAGCCCGGCGCCATGCATTCGGACTATCTCATGGCGGCGCAGGAACTGCTGCGTGTACAACGTCGCCGTGCACTGGTGATAGTGCTCACCAACTTCCGCGACGAGGATTCGGCTGAGCTGCGTCCCGCGCTCAAACTATTACGCCGCAAGCACCTCGTCCTGGTGGCGAGCCTGCGCGAGCGGGTGCTTGGCCGCATCGCCGGCCAGGCGCTGTCCAGCCCGGCGGATGCCGTGGATGTCGCGGCAGCCCACCTCTTCGGGCAGTCGCGGCGCGATGCCTTTGCGCGGGTGGTCGGCAATGACCCGCTGTCGATGGATGTGGAGCCGACGCAACTGGCCGTCTCGCTGGTGAACCGCTACCACGCGGTCAAACGCGCCGGCCTGCTGTAAGCGGGCATTGCATTCAGCCCGGCAGCGGTTATTCTTCGTTTTTCAACAACAGGAGGGAAAGAGAAATGTCTGAAGCCATGAATCCTTATGCCGCACCGCGCGCAGCTGTCGCTGATGTGTATGACCGTGAGGGAGATACACAACCCGTCAAGTGGTTCTCTGCCAGGGGTCGCGTCGGACGCATGCGGTACCTGGCCCGCACCTTTGTGGGTTACCTGCTTTTGCTGRTGGGCGTCTTCGGACTCAGCATGCTGGCAGGCGCTGCCGGCGCCGGCGCCGCAGCGGGCATCGTTGGTTTCGTGGTCATGATTCCCTATTTTCTTTTTCTCATCCTGCTGACTATCCAGCGCAGCCACGACATGGGATGGAGCGGCTGGACGGCGATCCTGGCCTTCATCCCCCTGGTGGGATTGGTCTGGATTTTCAATTCGGGAACCGAGGGCAGCAACCGCTTTGGCGCCCCTCCGCCTCCCAACACCACGCTGGTCAAAATCGGCGCCCTGATGTTTCCCATCATCGTGGTCATCGGCATCATCGCCGCCATCGCTTTGCCGGCTTACCAGGGTTATGTGCAGCGGGCCAAAGCGGCTCAGGTGGTCAAGCCCTAAGCCTGCCACGGCGGGCGGCATGCCCGCCAGGAACGAGGCGCGCGCTCAGAGCCTGTCTTATATCTGCGCGGCGCGCTTGTAAGCTTGCGCAGCACCCGCCTCGTCCTCACGCTGCTCAGCCAGCAGCGCCAGGGCGCGCCAGGCATTGCGGTGAAGCGTTACATCCTGAAGCGCCGGCGCCGCCTGCGTCAGCAACTGGCGGGACTTGCCCCAGAGTTGGCGGCTCAGGCAAGCCATGCCCGCCAGGTATTGCAGGTTGGCATCGCGTGGACGGCTGAGCTGTGCGTTTTCAATGCGGGCCAGCCAGGCCGCGTCCAGCGAATCGAGGCCTGTTTCGAGCACGCTGATCAGCTTGATGCGCAGGTTGTCGCCGATCTCCGAGCGAGGCTGCATCGTGCGGTCCCAGACCTGCAGCAGCCAGCTGCGGGCCAGTTCCGGGTCACCGTGCAGCGCCATCAGGCGCGACGCCGCATGCACCACCAGCTCGGGCATGGCGCGTTCGGTGTCATCCAGAGAGAACCAGGCCTGCTGCAGCTGCGCGGGGTCGTGCGCATCGTTCAGCAGCTCCAGGGCCAGGCCGCGCACAATGCTTTGCGCCGCCGCCTGCGAAAAAGCGCGGTGCTTGGCCAGCAGGCGCGCGGTTTCCAGCGCTTGCGCCGTGTGCCGCGCATGCCGCGAGGCACGCAGCTTCATGCGCAGGGCCAGCGTGCGGCGCGATGCCCCCTGCGGAAGCTGGCCCAGCCAATCCAGTGCCGCACCCGCGTCACGGTCGTCCAGCGCCCAGCGAGCCGCACGGAACTGCACGCCCTCGCGCACTTCCTGCGCATGGCGTGAGCTCTTCAACGCCAATTGCAGGTGCTGGTCGCGCAAGCTCTTGTTTTGGAGCGCCTGCGCGGCTTCGGCCACCAGAAGATGGGCCAGCGAACGCAACTGTCTGCCGCGGCTGGTGCTGTGGCCTGTCACATGGCCGGATTCGTCGGTCAGCAGGTTCAGGCTCTTTGCCTGCGCAAGCGCATTTTGTGCCGACTTGGTCGAGCGGATGTAGCGCCCCGCCAGCAGATGCGCCAGAGAATCCATGAGGGCGCCGTACATGGCGCGCTCCTTTTGCTGGGCACGCCAGCGCCTGGCTTCCGCCGGCAGCGAAAACACCGCCGACAGCGCGCGCAAGGCCAGGTACAGCACCAGGAAAAGCGCTGCCAGCAGCATCACCATCAGGTTGAAGGAAATATCGACACGGTGCGGCGGCCAGAAGATGGTAACCACGGCCTGGTTGTTGCCCGTAAACAGGGCCACGGCAACGGCTACGCCAAACAGGGCCAAAAGCCAGAGGGCGGCGCGCATTGCTGGTTCCTGCCTTTTCCCGCTCAGCGGCCTGCGGCCGCTGTGGCCAGCGCGGCCATGGTTTCGTCCAGGCGCGGAAGCTCGCTGGTTTTCAGCTGGCCCTGGACCTGGGCCAGCAACTGCGCTGCGGCCTGCGTTTTGCGGGACGAGGCATCAAAATATTTGCCCAACCAGGCATTGGCACTACCAAGGTCGGCGCGCACCGAATCCGTCTGCCGCGACAACAGGCCCAGGCGCGCATTGAGCAGGCGCAGCTTGAGGTTCTCCCGCAGGAAAAACGACTGCTCCGGCGACACAAGGGCGGCCTCGGGCTGGTCAATGCGGCTCACGCGCAGCAGCTTGCGTGCTTCTTCGCGCAGGTTGTCCAGCGTGCGCTGCGACCAGGCATCGAGAGCCAGCTTGTCGAATCCCAGCATGGAAGGCTTGCTGGCGGAAGATGCCGCCGACGCAGCAGCGCGCGGCGCGGAAGCCGGCGCGGCCGCCGCGGGCAATGGACGCTGGCCGGCTGCCACCATGGCGTTGGCCACCGGCAGGTCGTCTGCCATGCGGACCAGTTCGTCGAGCTTGAGCATGAGAACCGGCACGTCGGTCAGCGTTGCGGCCTTGATGCGGTCCATGTCTTTGGCAATGGCGCGTTGCAGCGGGTTCAGGCGCGGCTGCGCGGCGCGCGACAGGCGCTGGTCGGCCGACTTGAGTGCGGCCAGTAGCGGTTCGGCGCTGCCGGTGAGCTGGGCCTGCTGCTGGGCCAGGCGCAGGGCCGACTCCACATCAACCACCAGATTCTCATCGCGCGAGCGCGACAGGCTCTGCATGAGCTCCTCCAGCTGGGTGCGCTGCAGGCTGACTTCGCTGATGCGGGTTTCCTGGATGGCCAGCCGTGCGGAAAGTTCGCGCGTACCTTCCTGGGCCTGGCGCGCCAGTGTGCGCGCTTCAATGGCCTGCGCGCCGGAATCAATGCTGCGGCGGGCCAGCTCTTCCTGGATATTGCCGAGTTTTTGCCACAACAAGCCGCTTACCAGCATTCCCGCAGCCGCCAGCGCGGCAACCAGAAACGCCCATTTGCGCGGCACCACCCAGACGTCGGGCGAAACGGGTTGCGGGGGAAGCGGCACCAGCGCGCGTTCCAGCACCGGCTCGTTGTCTGGCGTGGAGGATGGAGGCTGGGCGTTAGGGCTGTCACTCATGGATAAAGAGATTCTATCGAGGCAAGTGTGTCCCTGATGTCCTTCAGGGCAGGACGTGACGCCACAACAACACCCCAACCGGCAGCACGCACGGCTTCCTCAATCCGCGGATGCGTGGCCACCGCGCGGGCGCGGCGCCAGTCTACCCCGGCCAGCGCAGGCAAGGCCGTCAGGTTGGCCACGGCTTCAGAGCTGCTGAAGAGCCATACAGACCCATCCACGGTGGCCGCGCGCGCGCGCTGAAGTTGCGTTTCGTCGAGCACAGACGCAAGGCGCCGGTAAACCCCCACAAAATCCACCTGCGCACCAGCAGCCTCCCACTGGCGGGCGATCCAGTCGCGGCCGGAAGATGCCGTGGCCCCAGACGAGGCAGCACCCTCCCCCCGCACCACCAACACGCGCTTGCCCTGCCAGTCGCGCTCGCCTATCACGGCCCACAGGGCTTCCGAATCAAACTGGGCCGCATCGGCCGGCGGCGCATCGATCTGCCCGGCAGGAACCCCGGCGGCTACCAAAGCCGTCACAGTGCCCGGCCCGGGCGCCAGAAAACGCAGCGCAGCCGGCAGCGTTGTATCGGCATTCGCTATGCTATTGATAGCTACTTGCGCTTGTCCCGTATGGGCTGCAGCCATTTTTTGTTTGAAAAAGTACTCCACCGCATTGCCGCTGACAAACATGCAGGCGGCGTATTGGCCCAGTGTTTGCCAGACGCCCTCCAGCGCGGCCGTATCCAGAGCGGGGGCGATATCAATCAGCGGCAGGGCCTCGGCGGCAAAGCCCCCCTGCTGCAGCTGCTGCACCCAGTGCTGCGCATCCTGCTCGGGCCGCGTCACGATGACGCGGGTCATAGTGCCACCCGGAGGCACCGGCGCCTGTAGCATCAGGCGCCCGGGGCTTTGCCGGCCCACACGGCGCCGCCGGCGCGCAATTGTGCCGCCACGGCCTCGCCCAGGGCCTCGGCCTCGGCAAAACTGCGCACCACGGCGGTCTGGTTGACCTGTACCAGCGGCGCCAGTGGGCCCGCAATGGCGGATGGCGCCTCGGCGCTGGCCGGGTCGCCCCAGGCGGCATTGAGCTGCATGGCGTCCCCGTTAGCAGCACCCTGCGTAAAGGCCGCCAGCGGCATGGAACAACTGCCGCCCATGGCGCGCGACACCGTGCGCTCGGCCGTTACCGCCAGCCAGGTCGGCTGGTGCGCCAGCGTGGCAAGCGCGGCCATCAGGTCGGCGCGGTCGGCGCACACTTCAATGCCCAGGGCGCCCTGACCTGCGGCCGGCAACATGTCTTCGGGCTCGAATGCGCTGCGGATGCGTGACTCCAGACCCAGGCGCTTCAGGCCCGCAGCCGCCAGCACGATGGCCTGGTACTGGCCTTCGTCGAGCTTGCGCAGGCGCGTGTCGAGGTTGCCGCGTAGCGGCTGTACGACCAGGTCGGGACGCATGGCCTTGAGCAGCACCAGCCGGCGCAGGCTGGAAGTGCCCACCACGGCGCCCTGCGGCAGATCCGCGAGTGTGGCAAATTGATTAGAGACAAAAGCATCGCGCGGGTCTTCACGCTCCAGCACACAGGCCAGCGCAAAACCTTCGGGCAGGTCCATGGGCACATCTTTCAGCGAATGCACCGCCAGATCGGCCCGCCCTTCGCTGAGCGCTACCTCGAGTTCCTTGACGAACAGGCCCTTGCCGCCGACCTTGCTCAGCGAGCGGTCCAGTATCTGGTCGCCCTGTGTGGTCATGCCCAGCAGTTCCACCTGCCAGCCCAGGCGGGCCTCCAGCAGCGCCTTCACATGCTCGGCCTGCCACATCGCCAGGCGGCTTTCGCGGGTGGCGATGACCACTTTTTTCATATCATTCGGTCTGGATTCAAACGCTGCGGACACTCGTAACCTGCTTGTAATACTTGGGGGGAAGTGAATGCTAGCATGCAAGGCTAAAGAACTAGAGGGTAGAGATGGTCACTTCCGCGCGCGCCAAGAGGGTTAAACCAAACGTCAACGAGGGCGCCAAAGACGCCGCCGCGGCCGGTGCAACCAAAACGTTCAGTCGTTCCAGAGACAACGAACGCCCGCTGGTCGAAGACATCCGCCTTTTGGGCCGTATCCTGGGCGACGTGATCCGCGAGCAGGAAGGCGTTGCCGCCTACGAACTGATCGAACAGGTGCGCAAGCTCTCCGTCAGCTTCCGGCGCGACGCCGATCCCGAAGCCGACAAGTCGCTCAAAAAATTGCTCAAGGGCCTGTCAGGCGACCAGACGGTCAGCGTGATCCGCGCCTTCACTTATTTCAGCCACCTGGCCAACCTGGCCGAAGACCGCCACCACATCCGCCGCCGCGCAGTGCATGAGCGCGCGGGCGACACCCAGGAAGGCAGCATCGACGTAGCGCTGGCCCGACTGCGCTGGGCCGGCATCTCGACCAAAACCATTTCCACCACCCTGGCGCACAGCTTTGTCTCGCCGGTGCTGACCGCCCACCCGACCGAAGTGCAGCGCAAAAGCATCCTGGACGCCGAGCGCGACATCGCCCTGCTGCTGACGGCGCGGGACGACATCAAGGCGTTGGCGCAAGCTGTCAACGCCGCCAAGGATGCGCTGACACCGCGCGAGCTGACCGCCAATGAAGCGCAGCTTCGCGCCCGCGTCATGCAGCTGTGGCAAACCCGGCTGCTGCGTTTTTCCAAACTCACCGTCGCCGATGAAATCGAAAATGCGCTGAGCTACTACGAAGCCACTTTCCTGCGGGAAATTCCCAAGCTTTACGCCAACCTGGAACGCGAGCTGGGCAACCAGCCGGTGCACAGTTTTCTGCGCATGGGCCAATGGATAGGCGGCGACCGCGACGGCAATCCCAACGTCAGCGCCGACACCCTCAATTACGCGCTGGGCCGGCAGGCAGAAGTGGCGCTGCGMCACTACCTGACCGAGGTGCATTTCCTGGGCGGCGAGCTCTCGCTGTCAGCCATGCTGGTCGAGTTCAGCCCCGCGATGCGGCTGCTCGCCGAAAGCTCACCCGATACCAGTGAACACCGCAAGGACGAGCCCTACCGCCGCGCCCTCACCGGCGTCTACGCACGCCTGGCCGCCACACTCAAGGACCTGACCGGCGGCGATGCCGCGCGCCATGCCGTGGCGCCGCAAAACGCCTACCTCAAGTCGGAAGACTTCCTGGCCGACCTGCGCACCATCGAAGACTCCCTCAAGGCCCATCACGGCGAAGCACTGATCGCCCAGCGCCTGCACCCGCTGATCCGCGCGGTCGAAGTGTTCGGCTTTCACCTGGCCACGGTCGACCTGCGCCAGAGTTCCGACAAGCACGAAGAAGTGGTGGCCGAACTGCTGGCCGTTGCACGCATCGAGGCGAATTACGGCAAGCTGGACGAAGCGGCCAAACGCGCGCTGCTGATGGGCCTGCTCAACGATGCACGGCCGCTGCGCGTGGTCGGCACCGCATATTCAGCCCACGCCCGCGGTGAACTGGCGATTTTTGAGGCGGCCCGCATCGCGCGCGCGCGCTTCGGAAAGGAAGCCATCCGACACTACATCATCAGCCATACCGAGACCGTGAGCGATCTGCTCGAGGTGCTGCTGCTGCAAAAAGAAGTCGGCCTCATGCACGCCACGCTCGACAGCCACGCCACCAACGACCTGATCGTCGTGCCGCTGTTTGAAACCATCGAAGACCTGCGCAATGCCGCGCCCATCATGCGCGAGTTCTATGCCCTGCCCGGCATCGCCCAGCTGGTCAAGCGCAGCGGTGCCGAGCAGGACATCATGCTGGGTTATTCCGACAGCAACAAGGATGGCGGCATCTTCACCAGCAACTGGGAGTTGTACCGCGCCGAGATCGCGCTGGTCGAGCTGTTCGACGAACTGGCCAACTCGCACAACATCCAGTTGCGGATGTTCCATGGCCGCGGCGGCACGGTCGGCCGCGGTGGCGGTCCGAGCTACCAGGCCATCCTGGCGCAGCCGCCCGGCACGGTGCGTGGCCAGATCCGTTTGACCGAGCAAGGCGAAGTGATCGGCTCCAAATACGCCAATCCGGAAATCGGCCGGCGCAACCTGGAAACGCTGGTGGCCGCCACGCTGGAGGCCACACTGCTGCAGCCGACCAAGCCCGCTACCAAGGCCTTTTTGCAAGCCGCCGCCGAGTTGTCACAGGCCAGCATGGCGGCCTACCGCAACCTGGTTTACGAAACCCCCGGGTTCACTGAATACTTCTTTGGCTCCACGCCAATCCGCGAGATTGCGGAACTCAACATCGGATCCCGCCCGGCGTCACGCAAAGCTTCGCAGAAAATTGAAGACCTGCGTGCGATTCCCTGGGGTTTCAGCTGGGGCCAGTGCCGCCTGACCCTGCCCGGCTGGTACGGCTTCGGCTCGGCCATCGAGCAATTCCTCCAGCAGGGCGGTACGCCCGCCAGCCGCAGGGAAGCGTTGGCATTGCTGCAAAAAATGTATAAGCAGTGGCCGTTTTTCCGCACCCTGCTCAGCAACATGGACATGGTGCTGGCCAAGAGCGACCTGGCGTTGGCCTCACGTTATTCGGAGCTGGTGGGCGATGCGCGCCTGCGCAAAAAAATCTTCAGTGCGATAGAGTCCGAATGGCACCGCACGGCCGAGGCGCTGACGCTGATCACAGGGGAAAAGCAGCGGCTGGCGGGCAACGCCGCCCTGCAGCGTTCCATCCGCCACCGTTTTCCGTACATCGACCCCCTGCACCACCTCCAGGTGGAGCTGGTGCGGCGCTACCGCGCCGGCCAGGCCGACCAGCGGGTGCAAACCGGCATTCACATTTCCATCAACGGGATTGCCGCGGGCCTGCGCAACACAGGCTGAACGGCCGTGAACAACAGGCAGCCATGCAGCGCGTGAGAGGTTTCCCGCTGTAGGGGTATTGCCAGGGGCGCATACTGTAGGCCTTGTCCTAGACAAACTCCAGCGTCTTCTGATGGCCCCGCGAGGGGCCGGTGCGTAGCATGGTGTCAGACACGGAGCAACGCGGGTATTTCGCCACGCGTTGCCCAAACCAGCTTACCCCCGGAGCGCAAAATCATGACTACCCTGGAGATCATGGCCGACTCACCGTCCGCCATTCAAAACGATTTTGTTTCCACCGACGCCGCCGATCTGGCGTCACACATGGATCAGTGCGCGCATTCGCGCAGCCGGTTTTTTACGCTCCAGTCCGGGCTTCAGTCCGCGCACTCCCTGGCCTCACCGCGCATCATCACAGTCGCGGCCATACTGGCTATTTTTCTTGGCCTGTTAGCCGTAGCCTGAGCGCGTGACCACCGCGGTCATCGAGCGGCTGGACACCCTAAGCGCCTACGCCCGGCAACTGCTCGCCTCCCGCCAGGGCGGCGCAGAGCAGCCCATCCGCGCCGAACTTTTCGGTGCACAACGCTTTGAGGAGCACGGCCGCAGTCTGGCCGCAGCCCAGCCCGTCAGGCCTGCTGGCAGCCCTGATCACGGTCCGCCTTTTTTCCCGCGCGTGCAGGAAAACATCGCCGCCATCCGTCTTGCCTACGACTACATTGCCCTGACTTCGCTGACAGGCCACTACGTAACGCCGGCCGCCGAATGGCTGCTCGACAATTTCCACCTTGTCGAAGCCCAGCTGCAACAGATCCAGGATGGCGTCCCCCTGCGCTACTACGCGGATCTGCCCAAGCTGGCGAGCAAGCCGCTGGAGGGCCTTCCCCGGGTATACGGTATTGCCTGGGCCTATGTAGCACATACCGACAGCGTGCTGGACCCGGAGCTCTTCACGGCCTTCCTGCATGCCTACCAGGAGGTCAGTGAACTCAATCTCGGCGAACTCTGGGCCTTGCCAACCACGCTGCGCGTGGTCCTGCTGGAAAACCTGCGCCGTATGGCCGACCGCATCGCCTGGAACAAGGTGGCCCGCGAAGTGGCGCATGCCACCTGGGACAAGGCCGGCGTACTGAGCCTGCAGGATCTCGACGAGCTGTATGGCCTGATGCAGGCCCATGGCCTTGAACGCAGCTATCTCACGCAGCTCTGGCAGCGCATGCCTGCCGAACGTGAAGAGCCGGACTCGCCTTCGGCGCCACCCCTCGTCCGCTGGACCGAAAGGCATTGCGGCGATGCCCTGGGCATGATCGGCGAAGGGCAAACCACCCAGGTCGCCGCCAACCTGACCGTCAGCAACATCATCACCACCCTGCGGCTCATAGGCCAGGTGGAATGGGTGGAGCTGATCGAGCCGGTCAGCCATTCCCTGCAGGTCTTGCGCCGGCTGCCAAGCTTTTCCCGCGAAAGCGAGATGACGCGCCAGCAGATCACGCGCGCCATGGAGCGTCTGGCGCAGCAAACCGGCAAATCCGAGCGCGCCGTCGCCGAAGCGGTACTGGCCGCCGCGCACCAGCCCAACAACGCCCCGGCAGCCCACACTGCCGGCTACTACCTGATTGGGCCGGGCCGCCCCCTGCTGGAAGCAGCATTGCAGCCCGCCGCAGCGCTCCACAAATCATCGCCGGCCCCTGAAACACCGCGTGCCTGGCGCCTGCCGCTCTACGCAGCCGCATGGATTGCCGGAACCGCTGCATTGCTCAGTTGGGCCGCACACCCGCTCGCCACGCTACCCTGGACGGCGTGGGTAGCCCTGGTGCTGATGGCCTGGCCAGCGTCGGAAGTGGTCGCTGCGCTGATCCACCGGCTGATCGCTGAATCCACACGCATACAACCCCTGGCCCGTCTCGACTTCAGCACGGGCATCCCGGCTGAACACCGCGTGCTGGTGGTGATCCCTTCGATGCTTTCTTCAGCTTGCGCCAACAGCGAACTGGTGCACCGCCTGCAGCTGCACTGGCTGGCCAGCCGCGAAACCCATGCGCAGTTTGCCTTGCTGACAGACTGGGACGACGCCGACGCCGAGAGCATGGCCGGCGATGCAGAGCTGCTCGAGGACGTCCTTGTCAAACTGCGCGCGCTCAACGCAGCCTGCCCGCCGGCGAGCCCAGCCTCACCGGCAAGGTTTTTACTGCTGCATCGCCCGCGCAGCTGGTCCGCGACGGAGCGCCGCTGGATCGGAGCGGAACGCAAGCGGGGCAAGATCGAAATGCTGTTGCGGCAACTGGCCGGACACTCGTCATCGCCGTTTATCCCTGTGGACGTCAACATGCAGCTGGCACCGGGCATACGCTACGTGCTGACGCTTGACAGCGACACCAGCCTGCCGGCGGGTTCCCTGCGCGAACTGGTGGCCATCGCTGCGCACCCGCTGAACACGCCGCACGTCAATCGCGAGACGCGGCGCGTGACCGCCGGCTACGGCATCCTGCAGCCCCGCGTGGCCATGCCCCTGTCGGCCCATCACGAGCGTTCACCTTTCCATGCGATGTTTGCAGGCCAGCGCGGCCTGGATCCTTACAGCAACGGCACCTCCGACCTGTACCAGGACGTGTTCGGCATGGGCAACTTCATCGGCAAGGGCCTGTTGCATGTCGAGGCCGTGCATGCCGTGCTGGACAGCCGCATGCCCGACGGCGCCATCCTGAGCCACGACCTGCTGGAAGGCAGCATTGCCCGCTGCGGCTACGCAGGCGATGTCGTGCTGATGGAAGAACATCCTCATCACGCAGGCGTGGCCGCATCACGCGTGCACCGCTGGACGCGCGGCGACTGGCAATTGCTGCCGCTGATGCTGCATGCGAAGCGCTACGGCATTGATGCCCTGGGCCTGTGGCGCATGGCGGATAACCTGCGCCGCTCGATGATCGCCCCGGCCTGCTTCGCGCTTCTAACCTGGACAATATTCACGGGTACGCTGCCTGTGGCGACGGCACTGGTTTTCACCGTGCTGGCATTCCTGGCCGGCCCCTTGATGGGTGCGCTGGCAGGGCTGGTTCCAACGCGGCGAGGCATCGCCTGGGGGCACTTCTTTGACGTCGGCATGCGCGATGTGGCGCGCAGCATGGCCCAGGCGCTTTGGCAATTGAGCCAGCTGCCCGCCCTGGCCGCCCTGTCGTTCGACGCCATCACACGGGCCCTCTGGCGCATGGCCATCAGCCGACGCCATCTGCTGCAGTGGACCACTGCCGCCCAGGCCCAGGCTTCCGCCCAATACACGCTGGGCGCTTTTGTCCGCAACCATGCTCCGGTGTCCGCGTTATGCCTCGCGCTGGGCACAGCCGCGTGCTGGGGGCCGCATCCCCTGATCGGTCCGGTGCTTTTCCTGCTGTGGGCGCTGGCGCCCGCAGTGGCCTGGTGGGGCAGCAAGCCGGCTGTTCGCGCGCCATATCTGTCACTCAGCACCGCAGACCGCGCCTACCTCATGAAGCTGGCGGCCCAGACCTGGCGCTTCTTTGAACGCTGCGTCGGCCCCGAAGACCACCACCTGCCGCCGGACAACCTGCAGATGGAGCCGGAACCGACGATCGCACACCGCACCTCGCCAACCAATATCGGCCTGTACCTGATGGCTGCAGCCTGCGCGCGCGAGTTCAACTGGATATCCACCGCCGAGCTGATCGCGCGGCTGGGCGCCACGCTGGGCACGGTCGAAGCCCTGCCCAAGCACCAGGGCCACCTGCTTAACTGGTATGAAACCCGGTCGCTGCAGGTGCTGCCTCCGGCCTATGTTTCCACCGTAGACAGCGGTAACCTGGCCGGCCACCTGCTGGCCGTCGCGCAGTGTGTTCGCCAGCTGGCGGCGCACCAGGAAACCTTGCCAGGCGAATCCGCCGAGCTCCTGGAATTGGGTGCCCGTTGTGAAAAGCTTTGTATGGCGATGGATTTCGGCGGCCTTTACAGCCCCAAGCGCCACCTGTTTCATATCGGGCTGCGTGTGCACGAGCAGGCACTTGACGCCAGCTATTACGACCTGATCGCCTCGGAGGCGCGCCTGACCAGCTTCCTGGCGATTGCCAAAGGTGATGTGCCGCGGCGCCACTGGCTGGCGTTGGGCCGCGCCTTCCTGACGGTGGGCGTAACGCCCGGCCTGAAGTCCTGGTCGGGCTCGATGTTTGAATACCTGATGCCTTCGCTGGTCATGAGCGAGCCCGACGAGGGCCTGCTGCATGTGTCCGGCCTTGCGGCCGTCAAGGAGCAGCAGGCCTGGGGCCAGGCACAGGGCCTGCCATGGGGCGTTTCGGAGTCGGCCTACTTTGGGCAAGACCATACGCTGGCCTACCAGTATTCGCCGTTTGGCGTGCCGCGGCTGGCCCTTCGACGGACCCCGCCGGCCGACCGCGTCGTGGCGCCCTATGCCAGCATCATGGCATCCCAGTTCACGCCGCAGGAGGCGGTGGCTAACCTGCGCCAGCTTGAGCAATGGGGTGCGCGCGGCGAATACGGTTTTGCCGACGCGCTGGATTTCACCGTCGCCAGGCAACCGGGCGCCCAGGCGATGAGCCTGGTCAACACCTACATGGCGCACCACCAGGGCATGTCGCTGGTGGCACTGTGCAATGTGCTGTGCAACGAAGCGCCGCGCCGCTGGTTCGCTTCGGCGCCGCTGGTGCAGGCTTTCGAATCGCTGCTGCATGAAAAGACGCCGCGCCAGATCATCGAAAGCGCAGACCCGCGCGCATTGCCCGAACCCGCGGAGCTGGCCGAAGCACGGCTGTACCATTCGCGTGAGATCGACCCGGCCATGCCCGGCTGGCAACCTACACAGCTGCTGTCCAATGGGCGTTACAGCGTCGCCCTGCGCGCCAATGGGGCCGGTGTCAGCCGCTGGCGCACCGCAGGCAAGACCTACAACATCACCCGCTGGCGCGACGACCTGCTCCGCGATGCCTGCGGTACCTTCATCTACCTG